>JAUYES010000206.1 GCA_030691225.1 Holophaga sp.
GCGCGGGTGGGGCCATGGCGAGGATGGCGTTGGGGGTGAGGGTGGGCGGAAGCGCTTCGAAAGGCCGAAGGCTACCCTGGGGCAGGGCGTGGGTGAACATGGAAACCTCCTGAAGGTGAAGGTCTGGGTTCATCGCGGCCCCTCCGGTGGATGGGTGCCGTTCGCGGGGTGGCCTGAAGCGCCGAAGCTCCGGGATCACCAAGCGCCAGAGAAAACGCGGAGCCGTCTTGGCTGCCCCGTGTTTGCTCCCGATGTCCCAAAGACCGTTTGCACAGGTATCGGTTCGCGGGGAAAAGAGTCAATACGGTGCGCAAAAGATTACGTGGATGTGGCGTTGGCGATGGTTTACCACCGCTTTGTCATGGGTAAAGCCCAGTGTCACGCCAACATTCGATGCAGCACATCGTAGCTGCCTACGCGCCCGCCCAATTCCCGAATCAAGCGACCGCGCAGCAGTTCCGTCACGACCTTGGCGGCTTCGCTGCTGCCGGGATCGGGTGCTTCCTCCGCAGGGGCCGTTCTCAAAATTCGCAAGTATTCGCGGGTTCCTGTGGGCAGGGCCTCGAAGGGATCCACCGGAGTGCACGCGGCGCAGCGCCAGCCGTGGTCATCGGAGAGCATGACCAAGGGGGCAGAATCATTGCCGCAGTGGCCGCAGGTGCGGGGATGGGGCAGCAAGCCAAGGCAATGCAACAACCAATGCTCGGCATAGGCCAACACCGCCATGGCCATTTCAGGCTTGGCTTTCAGGGCACGCCCGCAGGCCGAGAGCAGGCGAAACAATCGTTCGTCCTCCACGCCTTCCCGGGCCACACGATCGAAGAGATCCGCCAGGCAGGCCACCACCAGATTGGATTCGAGATGGCCAAGGGTCAGGGGTGAATGCTGCAGCTCACAGCGGGTGATGCGGCGCACTTCCACGTGCTCCTTGCCAAAGAAACTCACCCGCACTAGGCTCATGGGCTCAAAGGCCGATACCCATTTGGCGGTAGGTTTCTTGGCGCCCTTGGCCAGCCCCACCAAGCGTTCGCCGTGTTCGGTCAAAAACGACACGATCAGGCCACCTTCCTGGAAGGGCGTGGGGCGAAGCACGATGGCCGCGTGCGTGCGGATCATGGTCATAGCGATCAGTGTGGAGGCGGATTCGATGAATTCGGTGAAAAAAATCCATCGCCCAGTGGCCGTCGCTACCCTGGTAAATGGAGTAACTCATGGTTCGAATCCCCCGCCTGGCTGTTCTTTGCTTCCTTTTGATGTCGTGGGTCAATGCCCAGGACAGCACGCGTTTTCGCGTTTGGATGGGCGGGCAAGAGGTCGGCGGTCGGGAAATGCGGGTCTCCACGGAAGGTGCGCGCGCGCGCCAGGAAAGCCGCGAATGGATTCGACTCGAACGCCTGGGCATGGCCATTGAGCAAAAGATCAACCAGATTACCTTGCGGGGCCCCAATGGCGCCTTGGAGTTCCAATGGACCATCCAGCTTTCACAGGAACCCATGGAGGGGCGGGCCTTTTGGACGCCTGCCCAACCTCGGCAGCTGCGCATTCTTTCCAAGAATCTCCCCGAACGCTTGGTGGAATTGGACGAGGGCTTGGTCCTTTGGCCTGGAGAGATCGAACTGCGCCTGAAGAACGCCGCCCGCGCGCGGCAATCGGTGGTGATCAAGGGCTACGCGGCGGCCGTGCAGCAAAGCACCGAGCTCGATTTGCGCGTGATGGGGCCGGATCCATTACCGGGTTTTCCGGATGCGGTGCGCTTCAAGGGGCAGAGCCGAGCAGGGTCGATGATTTCCGAGACTGAAGTTTGGATTTCTCCCACGGCCGGTGAAGTGAAGGAATCGGGCCTGATCAGTGGATTGTCGTTGCTGGTACAGCGCATGGAATTGCCTGCCCCCCACCTAGCGGCCGAACCCGAATTTTTTGCCCGTACCCTGAACACGCTGCCACCGCATCCTTTCCTGGTGTGGCTGCCCGAGGCCACCTTGGCGTGGAAAGGGCAGGGCGAGCAGCGCCTGCCCGAGGATGATCAGCAACGCAAAGTAGGACCCAATCGCATTCGTGTGATGCGCGCCCTGTTGCCGAATGCTGCGGAAGCCTCGCAGTTGCCAGTGCTTGGCCAACCCGGTGCCCAGGACATTCCATACTTGGCACAATCGCCTTTGTTGCAATTCCGAGATCCGCTTTTCGATGGTTTGGTGGCTCGTCTTCGAGCGCCCAAACAGGCCACTCGTTGGCAATTGGCCCAGGCCGTGAATCGATTTGTCTTCGACTGGATCTCCGAAAAGGATTACACCGTGGGCTTCGCCTCGGCCCTGGAAGTGGTCCGACGGCCCAAGGGCGATTGCACCGAACATGGCGTGCTTGCGGTGGCCCTGCTTCGTCGCCTTGGCGTGCCCGCGCGCGGTGCCGTGGGTTGGATCGGCACCGCCGGGATCATGGGCCTGCACTTTTGGGTGGAAGTGAATCTGAACGATCGTTGGATACCCATCGATCCAACCTTCAACGAGGCTCCCGCATCGACCCTGCACCTCAAGTTGGGCACCACCGATCTGGCGGATCTTGGCAGCGTGGGGTGGGATACGGCGGGCACTCAGTTCGTGGGTGGCCGTTGGGTGCCCGAAGGCCCATGGGCCAAGGCCATCCGCACGGAAGGCGACCGAATTTTCGCTCCCGGTGGCGAGACCCTGCGCCTGCCCAGTGCGACCTGGAAGTGGAGCGAAGACGTCCTGGCCCTGCGGTGGCGGGGCATTCATCTGGTGGAAGCCGTGCCCCATCCATTGGCTCAAACCTTGAAGGGCGCCCGCATCTTTGAAAGTGCGCTCAGTCATCGGCGGGGCTGGTGGCAACCCCTCGAACAGAGGCTCTGGATCAGCCTCGACGCCGATCACTGGCTGCAGGTATCCTCCCTCGATCAAACTGCTGCCTTGGAATTACTCGATCAACTGGAATGGCAACCCGCCCCAAGGCGCTGACCCGGAGCTTTCCATGACCTTTGATGTGGACCTCACCCTGACTCGCAGTGTCGATGCCTTTAGTCATTGGCGAACGGCCTCACGATTGGCGCGCCGGAAATTACTGGAGGCCTGGCTACCTCACTATCGCGCTACGGCCGATACTTTGGCACAGCTTATTTCCCTGGAAACTGGCAAGCCCATCACCCTCGCCAAGGGCGAAGTTCAGCGCGGTGCCGCCACGCTGCAGGCCACGCTGGAAGCCATCGCCAGCTTTGGCGAAGAGGCCATTCCCTACGATCTGATGGAGGGCGCGGAAGGTTGTCGAGCCACGCTGCGGCGTTTTCCGCGCGGCCCGGTGCTGGCCATCACGCCCTTCAATTTCCCCGTAAACTTAGCCCTGCACAAGCTGGCACCGGCCCTGGCTGCGGGTTGCAGCGTGGTGTGGAAGCCTTGCCCCCAAGCACCTCAACTGGCGAAACTCCTGTGGGAGACCTTCGAGGCCGCGCGGCGCGACGTGAAGGCGCCGGAGTTCCTCCTGCAAATGGCCCAGGTGGAACCCCTTGTGGCCGAAGGTTTGGCCAAGGATGCGCGGATCGAAGTGGTGAGCTTCACGGGCAGCGAGCGCGTGGGCCTGCACCTGAAAGCCATCCTGCAAGGCAAGCCGCTCACCCTCGAACTGGGGGGCAATGCCGCCGTGGTTCTGGATGCGGGCCTCGATGTGGCAAAGGTGGCTCGGCAGTTAGCCCCTGCCGCCGCGGCTGGGGCTGGTCAGAGCTGCTGCAAGGCCCAGCGCTTTTACATCCATGCCGATCTATGGGAAGCCTTCGTTCCCGCCTTCCTGGAGGCCATCAAGGCCCTTCCCGTGGGCGATCCCATGGATCCCAGAGTAATGGTCGGCCCCCTCATCGATGAAGCCACCGCCCAGCGCAATGACACCGCTCTGGACGCCGCCGTGAGTCGAGGCGCCCAAGTGCTTTTGCGCGGGCCGCGCCAAGGGCGTTTGTTGCCACCTGCCGTGCTCACGGGTGTAGGCGAAGACGAGTTCTTGGTCTGCGAGGAATGCTTCGCGCCCATCTCGATGCTGATTCCTGTGGCCACCTTCGAGGAAGGCCTACAAAAGGCCGCCACCACCCGGTTTGGCCTGCGTGCCTCGGTCTACAGCCGAGATGCCCGGCACCTGCAACAGGCCTGCGACCAGCTCCGCACCGGCGGCGTACTACTCAACCTCCCACCCACCTTCCGCCTCGATGCCGCCCCCTTCGGCGGCCTCGGTCATTCCGGCCAAGGCCTGGAAGGCCCGCGCTGGGCCATGGAAACCTTCACCGAGGCCCGGCTCATCGTTGAGGGACCAGTGGTTTAGGCATAAGGCCGCAACGGTCTGTCATTATTCCTAGTAAAAAATGGCTCTTCACGGATTTCCGGAAAAATCCACCAAGGGCGGGGTTCAGGCTGTCCTCAATGGGAGATCGATTTCTTTCCAATCGCTGTGTATCGCTGTGCATCGCTGGTTCAACTCTTTTTCGGCTTAGAGCTAAGGCGCAGGCAGGCGAAGCGCAACGGTCGCCCACCGGCGAAATCTCAATGTTTGGAATTGCAGAGTAAAGATATTCCACCGAAGGCAATGGCCCACCAGTGGCAATGACTCATGGAGTGCCAGCCAGAAACAGTAAAAGACTGTAGCCAGCGATGTACAGCGATACACAGAGATGAAAAGCCAAGTGATCAAGTCAAACAGCCAGGCCAACCCTTTTTACTCAGATTCGTGAAGAGCCAAAAAAAGGCGGAGGGTTGCGAAGGAAGATGCAACGTAATGGCCTTAACTTCATGCTGGCTCAATGGCCATCATTCCCGCTATTCCAGGTATTCCTTGCCAATCCACCGCGCGCCCCAGAGGCCGACGCCGCTGAGGATGCTGCTCAACACCACGGCGGTGGTGATTCCCACGAAGGCACCAAGCCACCAGCCCAGCCAACCGCCAAGGCTAAGGCCCATGAAGCCGAAAATGCCGCGCATACTCATTTCAGCTTTGCCCTCGGTCCCGGCAAAAGGCTGCAAAACTCCGGTCCCAGAGGGCTTCGCCTTGCGTTGTGAAGAAGCAGCCGGGCACTTCGTTCACGCGGCGATGCTTGGCCACGCAGGCGCAGCACTTGCCCCGCAATGGGCAGCTCAGATAGGTGCAGGTGCAGCCTTTGGCGGTGGTGTCTAGATCACATTGCATGGGTGTTCGTTCGCTTCCCGTCGGCATCTTCTGACGCAGTCTTTCAGTAGGACAATACGCGCAGGGTATTGGTGCTGCCTGCGGTCCACAACGGATGCCCCAGGGTCATGACAACGCGATCGCCGGGTTTTAGATCGTGTTCGGATTTCAGGATGGGTTCCATGGAGGCGACCATCTCCGAAAGGTGATCGGCCCGGGGAATCACGAGGCTCTTGACGCCGCGCAATAGACCCATGCGCCGTGCATTCTTTTCATCCGTGGTGGCACCCACTACGGGGGTATTGCCAGCCAAGCGGCTCACCATGCGGGCGCTGCCACCCCCTTCGGTGAAGACCAAAAGCAATTTGGCTTTCAGCTCTTCGGCCGTGCGGCAGGCGGCAAAGGCCACGGAAACATCGGTGCGAGTGGTGAAGGTTTCAGGAAGACGATCAGCTCGCCGCCCCGAGGCAGGTGGTACGTGATCATCAGCATCCTCGGCGATGCGAGCGAGCCACTGCACGGCTTCCAGCGGGTATTTTCCGGCGGCGCTCTCACCGCTGAGCATCACGGCATCGGTGCCATCCCAAATGGCATTGGCAATATCGCTGGCTTCGGCGCGGGTGGGTTGAGAATTTTCGATCATGCTCTCCAGCATTTGGGTGGCCGTGATCACGGGTTTCAGCGCCTGGCGTGCCATGCGGATGATGTGTTTCTGCAGGCTGGGAACCTTCTCGACACCCAGTTCTACGCCCAAGTCGCCGCGAGCCACCATCACGCCCCAGGAGCAGGCCAAAATCTCCTCGAGGTAATCCAGGGCCTGGGGATGCTCAATCTTGGCGATGATGGGCTGGCTGCCACCGAAGGCGCGGACCGTGGCCTGGAGCGCCTGTACATCGGCTGCGCGGCGGACGAAACTTTGCGCGAAAAAATCCACACCCTGCTCGATGCCCCATTTGATGTCTTCTAAATCCTTGGGAGTGATGGGGTCGAAGGCCACATCGAAGCCGATGGGATGGACGCCCTTGCGCGATTTAAGAAGGCCGCCCACCTTGACGATGACGCCGATGAAGCCGCTGCGAACTTCGGTCACTTCCAAGGCGAGGTTGCCATCATCCAACACCCAGGATTGGCCGACCTTGGCACCGCGAAACAATTCGGGGTGGGGCAAGGGCACCGCCCAGGCTTGGCCCGTGGGGGCTTCAGAACCTGCCGGATACAGCGCCCCGTGGGAGCCTTCGACCAATTCCACCGGTTCCATGATGCCCACGCGCCACTTCGGGCCTTGGAGATCCAGGAAAATAGGTATCCGTCGACCCAGCCCTTCAGCGAGTTCTCGCACCTGCCTCAGGAACGGGGTGCGCTCCTCGGGGGTCGAATGGCTGGCATTGATCCGGACGGCATCTGCGATTTCGAGCACTTCTTTTAGGGGGCCACCGTTCAAAAGGGCAGGGCCGACCGTGTTCACAAGCTTCGTCTTTCGCACTATTTCCTCCATTCTTTCCTCAGCCATTCCACAGGGTTTTCCACAACAAGGGAAGGGATATCGTCGTGAAATGGGACTTCGTAACTCAATTCTTCAATGCTACCTTCGTCCCTCACCCTTTTTGGAATGGATCTCCGATGCGCAGGCAGTTGCAAGAACTCGTTGCCGAAATGGTGAGGAAAGAGATTCCTTTGGAGCTCGCCAAACGGGAGTTCGAGCGGGCCTACCTTTTGCAAATTGTGGAAGCCCACGAAGGCAACCAGAGCGCTGCAGCGCGGGCGCTGGGCATCCATCGCAATACGCTCTCCAAGAAGCTGGAGCCCATGCTGGTCACGCTGCGGTATCCTGAAGTCCACTGCTGAGGATACCCACACGGCTACGAAGACTCGTTTTCGTCTAGGGAATTCCCGGCACCTTGACGGAGGGTCCCATGACCAAGATTGGCATCAACGGCTTCGGGCGCATCGGGCGCATGGTGTTTCGCGCCGCCATCCAGGACTTTCCTGACCTAGAAATCGTTGGCATCAACGATTTGCTCGAGCCCGAGTACCTGGCCTACATGCTCCAGTTCGACTCCGTGCATGGTCGCTTCAAGGGCGATATTAAAGTCGAAGGCACGAACCTCATCGTCAATGGCAAAACGATTCGTTTAACCGCCATCAAGAATCCCGCCGAATTGAAGTGGAATGAAATCGGTGCCGAAATCGTGGTGGATGCCACGGGCCTCTTCCTCACCAAGGAAAGCTGCGAGGCGCATATTACGGCTGGTGCGAAAAAAGTCATTCAGAGTGCGCCCAGCAAAGACGACACGCCCATGTTCGTGTATGGCGT
>JAUYES010000596.1 GCA_030691225.1 Holophaga sp.
ACCGTGGCGCGCAGGCGGGGCGGGTAGCTCGGAGGAAGTTGGGCCAAGAAATCCCGTACGATTTGAGCCGCCCGCGGCCCGGAATGCCCGCCCAGAGTGGCGCCCACCCAGCGTTGCGGGAAGAAGATATCCCCGGTGCGGCGGATCTCTTCCAGCATTTCCAGCGAGGGCCGAAGGAAGGCTTCACTGGTGCTTGCCCGCAAGGGGTGGTGAAGCAGGGCCAAGCCTTCGCCGACCCAGGATTCTCGTCGACGATTTTCCAGGTTCTTTAACCGCTCGAAGAAGGCTGCCCGCACCGCCGGGTCGGCGTCTGCTGCCGGGAGAATAAAGGTAAACCGAGCCTTTTCGTCGGCACTTTGAATTCGCGCAAGCTCGGCCTCCAGGATGGCCTTCCAGTTGGGAACTTCCCGGAGAGCCAATTCCAAGGCAAGACGATTGAAATCGGGTTCGCTGAGCGTGAGTCCGGGCACGGTGATGTCTTTGCGCCAAAGGCCTTCGAGCCAGGTAAGGGCTTCAGGGCTCTGCGCCATATCGCGAAAGGCCCGGAAATAGGCACCCTTCAGATTAGCGCTCTGCAAAAGGCCATCCCGGAGGGCCAGTTCAATTCTGGGGATCGCGGCGATTCGAGCGGGGGCGTCCAGGTGCCGCCAATAGACCTGGTTCAGCCAACCCAGCAGGGTTTCCGCGGCCAGTTCTTCGCTCTCCTTGGGTAAGGCCGAAAGGAGGAGATCCAGAAAGGCGCCGGGAGGGACGGATCCTTCCAGCAGTTCCTCTCGGAGTGCCATCCAGGCCGCACCGCGAGTCAAGGAATCCGTGATTTCCGGCAGGTGGCCTAAGAGCCACGCCCGGCTGGCATCGTCGAGCACAAAGAGGCCGTAGCCCAGCCCCTTCCCGTTGGGGAGCACGAACTGGGGCGCAGGCAGACCCGCTGCTTTTTTTAAGGTGGCGGTTGGGCCTGCTAGGGGCAGCTCGAAGTGTTCCAGGCCCTCGGGATAGCCCAAGGTAATGCTGAGCTTCTGGTTCCAAAGACGACCTTTGCCTGCGGAATCGCTGGCGCGAAAATCCAGACGAACAATGCGCCCATCGCGGATCTCGAGTTTTGTCTGGATCGTGGGCCGTCCGGATCGTTCCACCCAGGCGCAGCTCCAGGCCGCCACGTTCTCGCGGGTGTGGGCGCGCAGGGCCTTCAGGAGATCGGGCCAGGAGGCGCTGGCGTGGCTGTGGCGCTTCAGATAGGTGCGGAGGCCATCCCGGAAGGCCGTTTCGCCCACCAGGTTTTCCAGATTCCGCATGGCGATGGGGGCCTTGTCGTAAATGATGGGGCCGTACAGACTGCCTGCCTCCGCTAGGTTGCTGAGGGGCTGGCGGATGGGATGGGTGCCTGGCGTGCGGTCCACGCCGTAGGCGCTGGGGTAGGTACCAAGCAGGAAGCGCAGTTCGTGGTTCATATCGGGGAAGGTGGGATTGGTGATCTTGGAGGCCATGAGTCCCGCGAAGACTTCCTTCATCCAGACATCGTCGAACCACGTCATGGTGACCAGATCCCCAAACCACATATGCGCGGTCTCGTGGGCGATGAGGCTAGCGCGGCTGAGCTTCTGGGCCAGGGTGGCGGATTCTTCCAGCATCAGACTGGAGGCCTTGTACAGCGTGGCGCCGGGGTGCTCCATGCCGCCATATTGGAAGGAGGGAATGACCACCCAATCGAATTTGCCATAGGGGTAGGGAATGCCTGTGTAGGCCTCGAGCCAGGTCAGGGCACTGGCGTGCAGATCGAAAATGGCCTCGCGGTTGCGAGCGAATTTTTCCGCATCGGTTTCTCGGTGGAACATCCGCAGCGTGCGTCCGGCTCGTTCGGCGGTAGCGATCTGAAACTTTCCGGCGGCGAAGGAAAAGAGGTAGCTGGGCAGCGGTTGGGTTTCGGCGAAACGAAGGTTCAGTCTTCCATCCTTATCGGTTCGCTGAATTTCAGCGCCGTTGGCGACCGCCTGCCAATCCGAGGGAATATCCAAGGCCAAGGTATAGCGAGCCTTCAGATCGGGCTGATCGAAACAGGGAAAAACTTCCCTGGCTCGGGCGGGCACCAGCAGGGTGTAGAGAAAATCGGGCTGGCGATTCAGAGGGCCATTTCCAGCGACGAAATCGATTTCCACGGAATTAACACCGCGCTGTAGCGCGGAAGCGGGCACCACCACATGGCCATTCACGGCCCGCCAGGGGGCGACTTTTCCACCCACGGTGAGGGTCTTGATGCCTTCGGCACCAGGGGTGAAATCCAACACCAGAGGCTGTTTTGAATGGGCCAACTCCACCCGCACCACCGCTCGGCCCGTGATGGACTCGGTGGGGTTAGCGGGCAGGCGAAAGCTCAATTCTAGGCGCGGTTTCCGAAGGGTTTCGCGGCGCTGGCGGGCCAGTTCAAGCGGCACGCCGGGGGCGGGGTCTCCGGCCCCCAGCAGGAAACCGATAAGGAAGAGGAAGGATGCGCGAAGGGTAGACATGGAACTACGGTACCTCGCAAAGGTTTGCGGGACCTTATTTTGTGATCTGCAAAGAGACCTCACCGAGTTTTACGGTTCGGGGCAGTTCCGAATCGCCACGTCCCGTGGGGGGCAGCAGGCGGGGTTCGGCGGCGAGTTTGCCCTTCACTTTTGCTTCGATTGGCTTCACCGCCTGGGTGCCGGTAATCCAGAATTGGGCGCTGCCGGACCAGTCGTTGGCAATCACGCCCTTGGCATCCTTTCCTGGTGCGATAGTCAATTCCACGCGATGGGTGCCAGGGTTCACGGCCAAGGTGTACCAGCCCCAAACGCCCTTGGCGTCGACCCTTTCGGCCTTCGCTATCTGGCCATCCACCGTGAGTGTCACCGCAGGGTCGGTCTTGCCTTGGAACGCTTTGGTGGGTCTTAGCAGAACGCCGAAGGTGGCTTGGCGGCTGGTTGCCGAAAGCGTGAAGCTGGCGGTGGCGTTGCCATTCTGCCCATTCGCACTGCCGCCTTGAACAAAGGGTTCCGCAGCGGCTTGCAGGGACGGGAGCTGCGAGGTGACAAAGGC
>JAUYES010000218.1 GCA_030691225.1 Holophaga sp.
ATGGTGGCTAATTTCCACGCGGGTGACCTGCAGAAAATACACAACTTGGGTGCCGCAGGTCAGGTAGCGGGGACCGACCTTGAGCATCTGTCGACCTCTAAACGCGAAGAAAGCGATCCCCACCACCAGCGCTCCCAGCAGGAGCATGATCGGGTGCACCACTACCGCCAGGAGGAGGAAAACCACACCGGCGCCCAAAAGACTCAAGCCCTGCGCGCGACTCAGGCCTCCCCCCTCGCCGTGTTTGTATTTATAGGCCGCCAGAGGTGTGGCCATGGGTCCTCCGGAAAGAAACATTGTGACCCTATCAGGACCTAGTCGCGGCTATCCACAAAAAGGCGATTTCTCCGACCACCAAGGGTTTTGGTTTTCAGCCATTTCTAACCCTCGAGGGTAGCGCGCCGGAAGACGCGCAGCGTTGCTGTGATTGGATCAAGGGAAAATTGAATCACGGGATTCTTTCCGTCGATTGGAATCGCGGGACGCTCGCTTTCTAGAGGCATCGAAGGGCCCGATCTCTGATTCCAAGAATCGAATGGCGTCGCCGAACGTAGTTCGGGCCTGGGAAATGGCCGTTCTCTGGTCGGCATTGAGCGTTTGATTTATCTGCTGAGCTCTGGCCTGCGATCCAGGCGGGAGCAGTGGCGCTGGTTCCGGATTGAAATACATCGGATTCCGTTCCCCGAGGCAAGCGGAAAAGTGAATCACTTGTCCTTTGAGGGCCGCGAGTGCCTGGTCGTAGACCACTTGGCAGCTGGGGGCGAATCCGCTTTCTGAGGCCTGCTTGAGGTCGATTGCAGCGCCCCAATCACCTCCCGTGAGGAGATCCACAGATCGAGGTGGGGCTGGCAATCCAGCCTTTTTGAAACTTTTCTGGGTGTCCTCCTGGATCTTTTCGACGAGTTTGATTACGCGCTGGATCCTGGCCTTACCCGACTATCCCCGAAGCATGGAGGTTCTACTTGAAGGTGGAGGGAAGGGCCATGCCCAGACTCTTGAGAAGGAAGGCCCACATATCGGTGCGTTCCTGGATGGTCTTGGCGGTGGGTTTTCCGGCGCCATGCCCCGCATTGGTTTCGATGCGGGTGAGGATGGGCGCGGGGCCCGCCTGGGCAGTCTGGAGGGTAGCGGTGAACTTGTGGCTGTGGGCGGGCACCACGCGGTCATCATGGTCGCCGGTTGTGATCAGCGTGGCTGGGTACTTGGTGCCGGGCTTGATGGTGTGGACGGGGCTGTATTTGATGACATTGTCGAAGCCTTCCTTGGTGTCAGAGGACATGTAGTCGCTTTGCCACATCCATCCGATGGTGAACTTGTGGAAACGCAG
>JAUYES010000239.1 GCA_030691225.1 Holophaga sp.
TCGCGGCCATGTTTCCGCTGATGCGACTCTTCAGGCGTCCGCTGGCCTGCTCTTCGTGGACAAAGCCTTGACATACCTCTACCTGGACAGTGCAAATTTCGTCCTCGTGTAGTCATGCAGCGGCCTCTTTAAATACCGGGATGGCGTCAAACAAGCAGTACTCCTCGAGCATTTTCTTCATGCTGGCATCTCCGGCGCAATCCGCGATAAATCCAGGCAGGTCGGCGCGCAGGGCATGAGCGACGACGAGTTCAGAAGGCGGCAGCTTAGGGTTCATTGTGCGCAACCAACTGCGGAAATGCAGCCAAACGGTGGCGGAGTGATTCATCGACAGATGCAAAAGCAATCCCTGGGCGATGCATCCAAGTTGAACATAAACATGGTAGGCCCTGAGCTTGCGTTGAACGTCAGCGCGATATTTCTTGCTCTTGCGGTGTAGGAACTGATTGCCCGCGCCATGGCGAATTGGCGTCATTCCCGACATCCAGAAATGATAGGCGTAGGCGCCAAGGACATGTACCGCTTGGCGGAAGCCGACCTCGATCTTGAAGCGGCAGCCGTAGAGCTGAATGATCTCCAGGGGAGCGAGCATCAGGTCGGTGGCCAGGAGAAAGATACACCCCCGGTGCGGGTGCACCACGAGAACGAAGCGCACCAGACGGCCGACGGGGCGCCAGAGTAAATCCAGACAGCGATAGCGCAGCATTACGTTTTGTTCGCCGTAGACGGGACTGGGCGCGCTGATGAACGCTGCGGTCTCCTTCATCAAATCCTTGAGGCGAACTTTTTTACCGTAGGTCCGGGGACGACCCTTTCGCTTTCGACGCGTGGACGGCGCCGGCGGCGGCAAGTAAGCGACAGCATTGCTGCGGACACGCGAGAGTAGTTGATGGCCCTTGGCCAGCAAGGGAATGATAATCTTGCGGCTGGCGTAGTAGGCGTCGGCCACGAGAAGGAATTTGCGGTTCAAGCCCTCGGTCACGGAGAACATCAAGGTGACCATCTTGTCGAGCAGAGTTCGCTTGTTCAAAGTGCACAAGACCACGCCCTCGTGGATCCGCGATGTCAGTGGCACGGCAGAGACGGTTCCGGCTGGTCCCTGGATGAGTAGTGAGATCGCCTGGAGGGAATGCCCCATGATGAAAGACGGTTTTGAATTGCTCGTCGATTCCTGGTGCAGCAACTTGACCCCGGGCATCTTGCGGCCCTCCTTGGGGGCCTTGATTCCGTCGGCGAGGCAGACCAGGTAGGGTCCGGCCATGACGGGATGAAACAGGGCGAGCACGAGGCGCACCCAGCAGCGGGTGAGCAGATCCAGATTGAGCGCTGTTGAATGAAACAGGTGCAGCAGCCGATGGTAGGCCACGGGCCGTAGGCCCAGAACACGCACGAAGCTGGTGACGCCGGCCAGGTCCGAGCGCGTGCATAAGCCCATCAGTACCACCAGCATCCAGAGAAACGTCCGTGTCCTTGTGCAGGCGGGACGCAGCGCCTGTACCGCCTGATACCACTCGATCCATAGTGCCATTGGTGTACCCTCCGGTTAAGCCCGATAGCATTATACAGCTATCGGCTATCCGGTGTATACTGCTTTTAATGAGCACAACACAAGAAGCACGGCTGGAGCGTCAGATCGAGCGGATCAAGCGTGAACTCGCGCTGGTGGGTGAGTTACGACCGGGGAGCCTTTCGACCCAGTACAACGTCTGTGGCACTGCGGGCTGCAGGTGCAAGGCAACTCCGCCGAAAAAACACGGACCCTACTATCAGATCAGTTACACCAGGAAAGGCAAAAGCAGCACGCGGTTTGTGCGCAAGGAAGACTTGCCGAGCGTTCGACGCCAGCTGAAAAACTACCAGCGCATGAAGGCGTTGGTCGAGCGCTGGATCGACTTGGCGACGGAACTCACGACGCTGCGATTGACCCAGAAACCTCGCTGAATGCTACGCCATGAACAGGCGAGAACTTAGCACTGTCCAGGACAGAGGATAGGCGATCGGGGGATGCGCGCAACCCTACTCAAGTAGGGGGTGATTTACTTCTGGGTGGAACGGATGAGAAGCCTGAGCAACGTAAAGCGATCAAGAACGCCGACCTTGCTGTAGATGTTGCTCAGGTGATCCTTCACCGTCT
>JAUYES010000248.1 GCA_030691225.1 Holophaga sp.
ACGCAGGAATCGAAGAAGGTGGCTTTCTGAAGGGCTATGCCCTGGATGCCGCGCGGACGGCGGCGCAGCATTCGGGCGCGCACCTTGGCCTTCTGAATTTTGGCGGTCAGGTGCTGGCCTGGGGTCGATCCTTCGAGGCTGAAGTCGCCCATCCACGCCACCGCACCCACGCCGTGCTCAGAATTCGCCTCACCAACGCTTCGCTGAGCAGCACCGGTTATTCAGAAAGGGGTCGCCATATCCTCGACCCCAGAACCGGCACACCCTGCCCCGATTGGGGCGCCGCTGCCGTGGTCTGTCCCAGCGCCTTAGACGCCGATGTCCTCAGCACCGCGCTGTACGTCATGGGACCGGAACAGGGATTCGCGTGGGCTGAGGCCCACAACCTTGCGGCGGTCTTTCTCCCTCATCAAGGCTCCATGCAAATGACCGCGGCCCTTCGGGCCCTTAACCCCACCCTCCTTACAAAGGAACTACCTTGAACTCGAACCTCACGTCCCTCGCGCTGGCGCTGCTTGCCTCATCGGCCTTCGCCCAAGAAACACCTACCGATGCCCGCCTGAAGGAACTCGAACGAAAAATCGAGATTCTCTCCAAGGCGCTTGAGGCCCAGAAAACGAGTTCGACTATGCCGGAAGCCGGCGAAACAGGCAGCCATGGCCTGGCACCTGCCGCCAGCAAGGTCTACGAAAGCAAGGGCGGCCTGAGCATCGGCGGCTACGGAGAAATGTTGTACGAGAACTTTGACTCCAAGCTGCAAAACGGCACCTATTCACCCAAGACCAACAGCATCGATTTTGTTCGCCAGATCGTCTACGTGGGCTACAAATTCAATGACCGCATCGTGTTCAATTCTGAAATCGAATTCGAACATGCCAAGACCGCGACCGGCAGCGCCGGTGAAGTGGCCGTAGAATTCGCCTACCTCGATTTCCTGGTGAGCCCCGCCTTCAATATCCGCGCCGGCATGATGCTGGTGCCCCTTGGCTTCGTGAATGAACTCCATGAGCCCCCGGCCTACCTTGGCGCCAAGCGCCCGGCCGTGGAATCCACCATCATTCCTTCGACCTGGCGTGAAAACGGGGTGGGTGTGCATGGCGAATTCTTGGGTCAATTCAGCTATCGCGCCTACCTCATGAATGGCCTGGATGCCTCAAAGTTCACCGCCTCAGGCATCCGGGGTGCGCGCCAGAATGGAAGCAAGGCTCAGGCCGAGAGTTTGGCGCTAACGGGGCGCGTCGATTGGAACGTAATGCCCGGCACGACCCTGGGAGCAGGCTTCTACACGGGCAACAGCAACCAGGCGGAAACCGGCGAACCGATCCGCACCAACCTTTGGGAACTGCACGGGGAATACCGAGCTCGTGGTTTTCAAGTCCGCGGCCTTTTCACCCGCATGAAAAATTCGGAGGCTGGCCTCCAACCCTTGCTCACCAC
>JAUYES010000252.1 GCA_030691225.1 Holophaga sp.
GTAACTACTCAGGTACATGGTACGCCTCGTGCTTTTAACGAAGCATGGACGAGCTTCCCAACCTTGAAAAACTGAGTGTTGCCGAGAAGGATCAGTTGATCCGCGAACTGTGGCCGTTGCGTGCGCTGGTGCGCGACCTGGCGGCACAATTGACTGCGCTTCAGACGAAGGTCACGGAATTGGAAGCACGGTTGGCGCAAAACAGCCGCAATTCGAGCAAACCGCCGTCCTCGGACGGCCTGAACAAGCCGAAGCCCAAGTCGCTGCGCAAGCCGGGAGACCGCGCCAAAGGCGGACAGAAGGGACACACGGGGCAGACGCTCAGACAAGTCGCCAATCCTGATCGAGTCGTACCCCACCCGCCGCCGTCGCACTGCGATGTGTGTCAGCGCCTCCTGGGCGATCCGACGGTGCTGGAGACACGTCAGGTATTTGATCTTCCGCCACTGCGTTTTGAGGTCACCGAGCATCAGGTTCTGGCGGCACAGTGCGCCTGCGGCAAAATTTGCCGGGGCGAGTTTCCCGGCGGCATTCTTGCGCCGGTGCAGTACGGGCCGGCGGCTCTGGCTGCCGTGGTTCATCTGACCCATCACCACATGATGCCGGTGCAACGCACGGCGGCGTTGATGGGTGACTTCTTCGGACTGCCGATGGCTGAGGCGACGGTGTTGGCAGCCAGTGACGAAGCCCGTGTCCGCCTCCAACCGGCAGTCGATTCGATCGGTCGGGCGATTCAAGCCGCCGAAGTCGCCCATGCGGATGAGACGGGAATGCGTGTTGCCGGTTCGTTGCACTGGATGCACGTTCTGGCCACGACGATGCTGACGTGGGTCGCTTGTCACGCGAAGCGGGGCAGGCAGGCATTCGATGCCTTGGCCATCCTTCCCGGCTTCCTGGGCACGCTGGTCCACGATGGCTGGAGGCCCTATCGTGACCTCGCTTGTCGGCACAGCTTGTGCAATACCCACCACTTGCGCGAACTGACCTATGTCTTCGAGGAACTGGGGCAAGCCTGGGCAGGCCGCATGATCGACCTGCTGGTTGCCGCTTGCCACGAGGTGAACGAGCTTGGAAGCCCGCTGCCTCCGGGACGGATCATGGATTTCCGCGCCCGTTATACCGAAATTCTCGCCCAAGGCGATGTCGTCAGCCCGCTCGTCCAGAAGTCGGGAAAATGCGGTCGAACGCGACAGAGCAAGGCGGCAAACCTCCTCTTGCGGCTGCGCACCTATGCCGACGATGTCTGGCGTTTTGCTACCGACCACAATGTCCCCTTCACCAACAACCTTGCCGAGCAAGCCGTGCGCATGCCCAAGGTGAAACAAAAAATCTCCGGCGGCTTCAGAACCAAAAGCGGCGCCGATACCTTCTGCACCATCCGCTCCTACCTCGCCACCATGCACAAGCAAGGTGCGAATCTCTTCCATGCCCTCACCCTGACTTTCCAAGGCCAGCCCCCTCAACCTCGCTTCGCTTGAACTTCTCCGCGTCACGTGCGACGTGACCTGAGTAGTTAC
>JAUYES010000254.1 GCA_030691225.1 Holophaga sp.
ATGGCCAAGGCGTGCTGCTGCCAGATGCGCGTTTTCTTTCGGCCTTCCATGGTCTGCCCGGCAACCAAGCGCTGGCAATGGTCTCGGGAGAAACACTATTCGTAGGCACGCCTTCGGGCCTCGGTGCCATCGCCGGTTCCAAGGTGGCCTGGCGAACCACTGCCGGGGATGGCAAGCTCCCGCATCCATGGATCACGGCCTTGGCACTCTTCAAGGATTCCCTATTCGTGGGCACCTACGGCGGCGGCGTCACGCGCAGGTCCAAACCCCAAGCCCAGGAATCCCCCGTGGGAATCTTTGATCCCTTCCTGGAAACCCAAGGCTTCAAGGTGAACACAGGCTGCCTGGTGGAAGCCGCGGGTCGGCTGTTTCTGGGCACGGATGGCATGGGCCTCTATCGCCTTAACACCGAAGGCAATCGCTTTGTGCCCCTCAAAGTGCCCCTGCCCTCGCCCCGGGTGACCGCCCTGCTCCAGGACCGCGACTGGCTTTACGTCGGCACGGATGAGGGCCTCGCCCGTTTGCCACTTTCGATCCTTCGTGAAGGAAATTGAGATGCATCCCTTCCTGCGATCTTCCTTCGTTCTAGCTCTGGCGCTCCTGCCGCTGCCGGTTCTCGCCCAGGCGGGGTTGCTGGTGCCCACCAGTTCGGGGCGCCCCGATCCCAAGGTGCTCTCCCTGCGCGAAATGACCATCGATATCGGCATCGCCCGCGGCTACGCTCGGGTCAACGTGCGCCAGGTGTTTGAAAACCACACCACGAGCATTCAGGAGGGCACCTATCGCTTTGCCCTGCCGCCCTCGGCCGCCGTGGGCGATTTCGCTGTGTGGGATGGCCTAGTGCGCATTCCCGGCGTGATCCTGGAAAAGCAGCGAGCCCGTTCCATCTACCGGGAACTCACCCGGCAGAATATCGATCCAGGGTTGCTGCAGCAGGGCGAGGAGGAGGATCGCTCCTCCGGCGGTGGCGATGCCTCCTCGCGTCCCAGCGGCGGTGCGCTGTTCTCAGTAACGGTCGCCCCCATCCCCCCCATGGCCACCAAGCGCCTGGAACTTCAGTTCCAGCAGGAAGTCCCCTTCATTTCGAACCTCGGAGAATTCCGTTTGGTGCTCCGGCCCCCCGATGGCGAAGCCCCCGTGGCCAAAAACTTCACGGTGCGCCTCCGTTTGGAGGATGGCACCTTCGAAGCTGTGCCTGCGGGCCTGCCCTTGAAGGCCTCGGCGGAAGGTGCAGAATTCTCCGGCACCCAGGTCCGTCTGGACAAGGATCTGGTGTTCCGGATCAAGCCCCGCACTGGAGCCCCGTTGCGCCTCACGGCCTTCCGCAATCCCGAAGGCCGCTTGCCCGATGGACTGGCCTTGGCCCCCTGGGAGCGCCCTTCGGAAATCCCGCCCGAGAAGGATGGTTTCTTTTTGCTGGAAGCGGTTCCACCCACGGGTGTGACGGCCACGAACAGCGGCAAGAAAGCGGAAGTAGCCAACCCAAAGCGCCCCTCCCAGGTGGTGGCCATTCTCTTTGAAACCTCCCTCGGCCATCGCTGGGGCGGACTAGAAGCGGCGTATGCCCACTTGGTGCGCGTGCTGGGCTCCCTGCGCCCCGAGGATCGATTTGCACTCATTCCCTTCGATCGCAAACCCGCCGCTGAAGGCCAGCTGCGCCCTGCCACACCCCAGGCCATCGAGGCAGCGCTCACGGAACTGCGCAACCGCCCCTTGGCTCCCGGTGCCAATGCCGCTCTGGCCATCGCAGCAGCCCGGAAGGCCCTGGGCACTCAAGGCCGAATCCTACTACTCACCAGCGGCCAGGATGCGCTTTCTTCCAAAGCCCTGAAAGAAGCTGCAGGAGCCCTTCCCCTG
>JAUYES010000257.1 GCA_030691225.1 Holophaga sp.
TTGGTGAAAGAAGATGTCCTGGAGCGAGGTGGGCTGAGGGTTCATAGCCATCGAACCATCGAAGGGCAACGCATTGTAAAACGCATGACCCTGACCCGCCTGGATAGCGGTGCCTCGCGAGAAGTCATGGAATCAGTTCGGCTCTACACGCCGGAGGAACTGCGCCGACTGGCTGCCGACACGGGCCTGGAAATCATCACGGAACGAGGCGGTTACGACGGGGCCAGTTTCGACCCCGAGGACTCGCCCCGTTGGATCGGCTTCCTGCAATTCAAGTCCTGAAAAGGGCCAAGCAAGATGCCACAATGGGCTTTCATTGGCAGGAGACCACCATGGGCTTTCGATCACTCAAGGATCTGGAAATCAAGGGACATCGCGTATTTCTGCGCGCCGACCTCAACGTGCCAATCAAGGATGGCGTGATCAAGGATGCCACCCGGATTCGCGAAACTCTGCCCACCTTGAAATACCTCCTGGAAGGTGGCGCTTCCGTGGTGATGTGCAGCCACATGGGCCGACCCGAGGGCATCGGTTTCGAACAGGCCTACAGCATGGCGCCCGTGGCCGCTTGGCTGAAAGAGAACGGCTTCGATGCCAAATTGGCCAGTGGCGTGGTGGGCGATGCAGTGGAGGCCGAAGCCAAGGCCCTACAACCCGGCCAGATTCTCCTGCTCGAAAATCTCCGCTTCGAAAAGGGCGAAACCAAGAACAAACCAGAATTCTGTCAGGCCCTAGCGCGCCTAGCCGATACCTATGTGAATGACGCCTTTGGCAGCGCCCATCGCGCCCACGCTTCCGTGGCGGGCATGGTGTGCGATTTCCCCAAGGACCGAACGGCTGCGGGATTTTTAATGGAACGAGAACTCACGGCCTTGGGCAAGGTGCTGCATCATCCCGAAAAGCCCCTGGTGGCCGTCATGGGCGGGGCTAAGGTCTCCGACAAAATAGATCTGATCCGCCGTTTCATCGGCATGGCCGACGCCATCCTGATCGGCGGCGCCATGAGCTACACGCTGCTAAAGGCCCAGGGCATCGCCATTGGCAAGAGCCTTTGCGAGGAAGACAAAATCGAACTAGCCAAGGAGCTTTTGCAGGAGGCCGCTGCCAAGGGCACCCGTCTGGTGCTGCCCCTAGATCATGTGACGGCCACCGAAATCAAGCCAGAAGCCGAATGCACCATTACCCAGGATCAGACCATCGCCGATGGCCAGATGGGTTTGGATATCGGGCCCGAAACCGTTGCGGTCTTCGCCCAGGAAATCCGCGCCGCCAAAACCATCGTCTGGAACGGCCCCATGGGGGTCTTCGAGATGGATTGCTTTGCCGCCGGAACCCTTGCCATCGCCGATGAAATGGCCGAGGCCGCCGATAAGGGCTGCTTTGTGGTCGTGGGTGGTGGCGATAGCGTGAGCGCTGCCAATAAGGCTGGCGTCACGTCGCGCATGAGCCACGTTTCCACGGGCGGTGGTGCCAGCCTGGAATTCCTGAGCGGCCTGGAACTTCCTGGGGTTGTGGCTTTGGGACAGTAAATAAAAAAACACCACGGAGACACGGAGAGCACGGAGAAAAGCAAAAAAACCGTATTTTTATCTCTATGTCCTCCGTGGTGATTTTTTCTTGATTCAACACTGCAACGTGGAGTCTCCATGAAGATCGTTATCGCCAATTGGAAAATGAACCTGCTTTCAGCGGAGGCTGCGAATTTTTGTCAGGCCTTTAAGGCGGGCTATTCACCGAAGCCCGGCTGCGAAATCGGTATCGCGCCTCCCGCCACGCTGCTGCGAGAAATGTCGGCCCATCTGGCTGGGAGCGGTGTGCAGGTCTATGCCCAGAATGGCTACTTTGAGCAAAAGGGTGCCTTCACGGGTGAAATTTCCATGGGCCAAATCAAAGACGCCGGCTGCCACGGCGTGATCCTGGGCCATAGTGAGCGTCGCCATATTTTCGGCGAAATGGATGAGAACCTCGTCAAGAAGCTGAAAGCCGCCTGGGATTGCGAATTGATGCCCGTGCTCTGCATCGGCGAAACCCTTACCCAACGCGATGCGGGGTTCACCTTGGATGTGCTGCATGCCCAGTTGGATGTGCTAAAACTCACCGGCCCTGGCCCCCTGGTGCTCGCCTACGAACCCGTGTGGGCCATTGGCACCGGTCGCGTTGCCGAGACCGGGCAGATCGAAGAAGTTCATGCCTTTATTCACGATGAACTCTTGCGCCTCTGGAGCGGCCGTGGAATGGAGGTTCCCATTCAATACGGTGGCAGCGTGACGCCCGAAAATTTTGCCGGAATCCTGAATGTTCCATTCGTCGCCGGCGGCCTCGTGGGCGGCGCCAGCCTCGACCCAGCCAAGTTCCTAAAACTGGCTGAGCAAGCCCAGCAAACAGTCTGAACGTTTTTCGTCGTCACCAGCTTCAGGGCTTCGCGTGAGATTCCTTTCGCGAAGCCCTGATTGATTCAGTCAAGACAATTGGTTGGTGCTTGGTAGCGGCAACTCCGTGTCTCCGTACCGACAATCGTCTGCATTCAATTGCGGCAAGCCCTAGAACGTAACAACCAAGGAAGTCGTGAATATGGCATCGGTTTTCTTGGCTGGAATCGAAACATTCCCAAGACTGACGGGCGGTGTCGCAGGGGAAAAGACCTCGATGCCAATCAAGTTGGGACGATTGCGGTAAAGAATGTCGTAGCCGACCTTGAGGGCCAAACGCGCGGACATGCTAACGGTAAGGCCTTGCTTCAAAACGCCCTGCCAATCCTGCGTATTGGACAAGTTATCCGTAATGGCAAGATCCATTGTGTACAAGGTCGCTGCGCCAATTTTTTGTTTGAGCTGAGAGTTCAAATTCCACGTTCCATAGCGTTGTTTGAAGCCTTCCGGCACCACTACCGGCTGTTCGTAGGTCCAACCCACACCGAGATCCGTGCGAAATTTAGTGGTCTCGGAATTGGCCCAGATCCGGCCGGCACCAAGAATTGCGGCGGATCTCGAATCCAACCCAGCGGGACGGTTCCGTTCCCAATTCGCCGCCACAAACCCATAGAACCGATCCTTGTCTTTCAGGCGATGATCCAGGCGTCCCCCAAATCCAAACATTTCCGCAGTCGTACTGCGCACCCGCTCCTCGTTGATGATCGCGCTCTCCAGGGTTGCACCCGTAGCACTGCGATTAACAATGGTGCTGGTGGCGCGAATCGCAAAAGTCTTGAACGAAAGCGTCGACAGGCTCCACTTGTAACCATAATCATTGGCAAAACCGAGCGTTTGCCCGGTGGCGTTGCCATCCGTTGCCACAAAGGAGAGGGTACTAACGTTGGACCAGGCGCGGGACACCGGTTTGGGTGGCGTTGCAGGTTGTGGCGTTGGCTCTTGGGCCAAAAGGCTTGAACAGAGCGCTGCAGAGATCAAGATGCGCATGCATCCCCCTTATTGGTTCTTCAAAAACAGGTGAGTTGAGCTTGTCATCCTCAACCCATGGTCATTTAAACCTTACCAGTGCAAGGTCTGCCATGCGACCCAAGTCATCACTGACTTGGCTGTTGGCTAGGGATTTGGCCAGAGCGATGTGCATAACTTTCATCACGTATTCCGGAAGCAGCGGAGCCAACCTTGCGGCCGCCGCCACCGCCAGCACGTGGCTGCTGTGATTATTGCCAGGGTCATTGCGCGAGGCAGCCTCGGCCAGAATGCCGAATACAGATTCTGCGGCGCCTTTGGGACATTCAGCCAGACCCATCGCAAGTTCAGGCTCTCCATCCAGAATGGCGTCCAGCAAGGCTTCCCCATGTTCCGCCCTTTGCGCCTGCCGGCGATCTTCGGGGGCATCACTGGGGAAAAAATTCACCAAGGCCGCCGCTTGCCCCCACACTTCGGGCTGATCCAGGGTGGCCAGATGCTCGACCACAATGCTCAGGTAGACCAGATTCCATGCCGTTTTTCCCTCAAGATCCCGGCGCGCATCCACCATTTTTTCGGCCGTAGCCAGCACGAGCCCGGCCAGCAGATCCCCCGAACCCGCACCGGCTTTCAGCCGAGCAACAATGGCATCGAGTAGAGCCACGAGGCCGTAATCACAGACTTCTCGGGCAAACTCGCGATGCCAAACGTCGTCATGAACGACCGCACAAATCGGCACTCGAAGGTTCCCGCCCTCGAGGCGCCGGGCCATTCTGACTCGCCAAAATCGATCATCGGGCTCCGTGGCAGTCAACCATCCGACCCACGCCAAAAGCACTCGACCCACGTCCGGAGATTGCCTCAGAGCATCCCAAAGACGCTCCATGGCCCCAATGGCCACGGCCTTGTGGCCGATGTTGGCCATGTCGGGCGCTGCGAAGGGAAGAAGACGTTGAAAGTCCTTGGTCGTCGGAGTTTCAAGTGCCGCCAGTTCACCCCAGGCGATCGCGGGCCGGTGATCTCGTAGGGCCAGTTCGATATTGGACCAGTGGCCAGAGCCCTTCACCTTTTGCAGGCTTCGAGCTTCAGAAGCCCGCCCCTCGGCGGCAAAAGTGCGAATTTGGGTCGCAACCAAGCGAAGAAAACTCCGTTCCTGAAGGTGAGGTCGAAGGTCCAAAACAGCAGCCAAGCCCAATAATCCATGGGGTATTTGCGGCAGATAACCTGGCCAATCCACCCGAGGAACCAGGACAAGCACCGCATCCCGAACGGCCCCACCAACACCATCCGGTTCTGCCACTCGGGCTGCGAAGGCCCGGAAGAAGGCCTCCGAAGGCCTTTCCAGTTCTTGGCTCCAGGCATTCATGGTTGAACTCCCCAGGCCTCGCAGACGGCGCGACTCCAGTGATGTTCCCAAGCCCTTTTCCAAAGAACTGACCCTTCCGGAATTTTAGATTCCTGAAGGCGAACCAGGAGGTCCGCTTGCAGCTCTGAGCCGCGGTTTCCCAGCGCAGCTTCGGCAAGCTCAACAAAAGTTCGGAAAGAGGTACGTTCCAAATCGAAATGATCCAGATAGCCGGGATTATCGGGCAGCGGCGCGCTGATCTGGAGCCTGCGCCAAGCTTCGAAAGCTAGGCGGGCTTTGGGGTCCGAGCGCAGCGGTTCTGCCACTGCGTCCCAACCCACGACCGTTACGATTTCGGTTTCGGTGCGACGCAAGGCCTCGCGGAGTTTCATGGCCTTGGCCACATCTCGCTCCAAATGAGAGAGCGCGACAAAGCTCCGGACCTTGGCCCGCTTGGCGCGCCGCTGGAAATAGGCTTCCATGGCACCAATCACCGCGTCGGCCTGCACACCTTCCCCATCCCATTTTTGAAGCTGGGCAAAATCTTCGCGACTCAAGAAGGCACTGCGACCATGCAGGTGATAGGCCCACTCTGCCTCGATCCAGTCGAGCTCCTCTCGGGTGTAGGGCATTAGCGACGGGGAATCAGCAGGGTGCCATCACTGAGATGCAGGGCTTGGCCATCGTAGGAGACAATCTCTTCGGGAACGATGTTGGCCTTGGCCATGCCGCGCAGAACATAAGCACCCTCGGCCTTCAGCGTGCCCTTGCGGTCGTAGATCTTCAGCTGCCAGCCCAGGCCATCGCGAGCTCCGATGAGCACAAAGGCTCCATTGCTCCGTTTCCCAGCCCAGAAAGCGCCTTCGGGAAGGCCAGCCGGGCGTGATGGCGCCCCGCACCCGATCAAGACCGCCAGAGCCAATGCTACAAATGAAACAGACCGACCCATTCCGTCCTCCAATACCTAGAATTCTAGCGCGCTGCGCTATTCTGGGGAGCTATGGGACCAATCCG
>JAUYES010000258.1 GCA_030691225.1 Holophaga sp.
AAAACACGGATCCAATCTGGTTGATGAGTTCTAGTACGCCCGTTCCCGCCCGCGCAAAGAGCAATCCCGAGCCCACGGCAAACACTCCCCAGGCCAGGGAAACGGCTCTGCCGACCCAAACGGATTGGTGTTCCGGAGATCGTCCAAACACATCCTCCAAGGTCACGGCAGCCAGGGAATTAAGGGCCGAATCGATGGATGACATGGCGGCGGCCAGCAGAGCTGCCATCAAGAGTCCACGCAACCCGCTCGGAAGATAAGTCGCCATAAAAGTGGGCACAAGGCTATCGATGGGTTGGGCGACCATGGTCGAAGCAAAGGTTGGGTCCACATTCAGGAGCCCCGCCAGCAAAAGGCCGAAGAGGCAATAGCTCAGCACAAGGGGGAAACGGAACAGCCCGTTCAAGAGCAGCACGCGTCGGGCGTCCCGGTCGCTTTGTGCGGCCAGGAGGCGTTGGGCTTGGCTCTGGTCGCAGCCATAGTAGGACAGGTAGAGAAAAAACCCTCCGAATAGCATTGGCCAAAATCCAAAGGTCTGGCCGTCGGAGATTCCCCAGGAGCTCATGTCCAAGGCCCGTGCTCGTTCCAACGGGATGGCTTCGACCAGCCCCCACCCGTGTCGCCATAGTAGGTAGCCGGCGGAGGCAACGGTTCCCACCCAGAGCACGATCAACTGGAGCACATCGCTCCAGATATCCGCCGCGATCCCCCCCAGGCTTGTGTACAGCACAGCAAAAAGGCCCACCGCCAGGAGTGCGCCGTCCACACTCCAGCCCGTGGCCCGGGCCACCACCAGGGCCGAGGCGTACAGGATCACCCCCAGGGAGAGCCCACGAGAAAGAAGGAAGGCTCCTGCCAAGGCCCTGCGCATGCCGCGCCCAAAGCGCCGTTCGGCGAAGGTGTAGATGGAAGATCCCGGTGCAGATCTCAACAGCGGGAGCAGGACGATCATCAGCGCCAGCATGGCCAGCGGCAGCGCCATTTCATACTGGAGCCAGCGAAGGCCTCCCCCCGCCCGGAGGGCCACGAAGGCGGGAGCCCCCACTAGGCTCACTGCGCTCACCTGATTGGCGAGCACGGACATGGCCAACAGTCCGCCTCCCATGCGCTTCCCGGCCAGAAAATAGTCCATGCCGGTCTTTTGGCGGCGAGCGATCATCCAGGAGAGAAGCAGCACGCCGCCCAAGTAGGTGGCCAGAATAGTAAGGTCCAGCGTGCCCACGGGCGCCTACTTCCGCTTCAAGGCCCATCCCAGCCCGATCGGGCCCGCGATGGTGGTGAGGAGGATCGCCCCTACGATGCCCGCTTGAACTTGGGTGCCAAGCTTGGCAAGCAACCACATAACCGCCAGAACCATGAGCAGTTCCGCGGCGGCGCTACTCCCTGAGAGAAGTGCGAACTGCATATTTAGGATCCTTCTTAGAAGTGCAATAAGGGATTACAAGTGGTGTAGATCGTCATTCGGTGGTGGGTCTTCGTGCTTGAAGCGGCGCGCGAGGAGTTCTCGAGCCAGATCCTTGCCACCGAGCCCAAAGGCCAGGGCTAGACCCAGCATCAGAGCCCCAAAGGCAATGGCAAAGGCCACGGTAATTGTGTTCTGGGCGATTCCGAGTTGCTCCATGGCCATGGCAAAGGCTAAGACATTCACCAATAACCGCACGATTCCAGCCACCAAACGGGGGGCGGGTAACTCCTCGTTGACTGAAAGCAGGAGT
This sequence comes from Holophaga sp., assembly GCA_030691225.1. Classification (GTDB taxonomy): domain Bacteria; phylum Acidobacteriota; class Holophagae; order Holophagales; family Holophagaceae; genus JAYREN01. The sequence continues at coordinate 1,716 of JAUYES010000258.1, forward strand.
GCCGCACGGGAAAGGAAGTTGGCCAAAAGAAATCCCAGCACCAAGATCGCTACCGCAACAAAGATCTTGGGAAGGTAGAGGAAAAAGGCCTCTACCATCCGATCGAGTAACTGCATCTCAAGAGCACTCAACGAGAAGATCGCCGCGGATAAGAAGATGGTCCAAAAGGCGATTTTCGCGACGGCTTCGGCGGGCTTTCTGCGGAGTTCTGCCCGGTGCAGCAACGGTGAAAAACCCGACCGCTCACACCGTTCATCGAAGTCCACTAACCTCAAACCACGCTTGATAATCGCCCTAAAGAGAATGGCCAGCAGCCATCCGACGGCGAAGACAGCCAGGGAGGCTAGGAGGCGTGGTATGAGACTTAGCATTTTCTCGGAGAAAAGGCTCCAGATCCTGGCGAGATTTTCAAGCAGCGCATCGGTCATGGTGTCCTCCTGGTCTCTTCACACTCGGGTGCCGGCTCCACACAGAACGTGGCGAAAGGATTCTGTTTCGCACGTCCCCTCTGGCGACTCTTGCGGATCTGTTGGAATAGATCCTTGACGAAAACGTAGACCACCATGCAGGCGGTCCCCCAGGACAGGAGATGGATAATTCCCCAGGTCACCATCCCGAAGGACCAACCCTGTTCCGCAAATACCATCATCATTGACTCCTTTGGGAATCCCAGAGCTGAATCAGCTCTGGTTTCATCGCCTCAAAAAGGAGGCATATTTGTTCCTGCATAGCTTCGACGTCCTCCGCCGAGACCTCCTCGGTCTCCCGCACGAATGAGGCGATGCGGCCGAGGTACAACGGAGTCAGAGCCTGAAGAATGTGCTCCCGATCCATCACTCGATGGTGAAAAGCCACCGCGAAATCAAAGAGAATCCTTATCCAGAGTTCGGGCGGGAAGCGGAATTTGGCGGGTTCTCCGATTTCCAATAGGCTCAATTGCTCCGAGACTTGAGGACGCAAGAGCTTTTTCCAGAGCAATCCCAGCTCGCGATAACCCGAACGGAACATGCGGACCATGCGATCGGGGTCGACGCGGACAGGTTCCAGACCCACCGCGTGTTCCATCCCGAAGAGTGGGATAGGCACGGAACCTCGGATGGACCTCCAGGCGGCTTCCCGGCTTTCCATCAAGGCAAAGACCGCACCCACAACCTGGTGCAGCATCTGGGAGAGGTCCAGGGCCGGGTCCTTGGCGTCGTGAATTTTGGCCCCCAGGAAGGCTTGGCAAACATTGAAGCCATCCGTTATCGCTGTGGTGGTCATCCAGGCGTCGATGCCAAAGCGCGCTACGTCTGACTCCCAAACGTCCTGTTTCAGGTAGTGGCGGGCCAGTTTCCCCGAAAAGCCAAAATCCCCACCAATGGGCTGGCGCACTCGCTGGCCGTACAAGGATCGCGTTAAGGGATAAACAATGCTGTTGGTGATGGTGCCATCGTACTTGTGGCGATGGTAAAGGGGAGCGACGAAATCGAAGCCCTC
>JAUYES010000600.1 GCA_030691225.1 Holophaga sp.
GCTTGGCCAAATCCGGAACTGAATTCTTGGCGCCCAGATGGGCCTCCAAATGATCCAACACTAGCTGCAGCGTGGAACGGCTGAGGCGATAAGGGAAGCGACCGCGGTCTTCCTTTTCCGTGAGGCGTTGGAGTTCAGCACCCAGCAGAATCAAAAAGAGTTCCCGAGTCATCAACTGCAGGCCATCGGGATGGGAAATTTCCTGGGTGAAGATCCCGAAGAGTTGCTTCAGGCTCTGGCTACGCAGGGTCGCAAAGCTCACTTCCTGCCATTTTCGGGGCGGGTGCTGGAGGATGCTCACCAAGGGCTCGGGGAAGGGGCCATCCAGCTGCAGAGCCGTAAACCCAAACGGCTGATCTGCCGCGTGGCGCTTCAGGGTATGCCCAAAGCCCGGCAGCAGCAGGGCAAGGCTTCCCCGGGGAATAACGCCTTCTTCATGATCGTCCCCGGTGCAAACCCGCACGGGACCCGTGGGCAACATGAGGGTCCAGGAATCCCGGCTAGGCGTCGCCTTGGCAGGCACGGGATCCCGCTTCAAGGAAACCAGTCGCAACGAGCCACTGGTAAAGGTCTGAAGGTTTTTGGGGTCGTGATTTGAATTAGCCATGAGAAAAAATCCAGAGAAAGATTACAAGGAAGGATGTCATCGATCCTTAGATCCGTCATGTTTTTTTCTTGGCCTATTGTTTTGCCAGATAGGGCTTTTTTGCCTTATGTGGATTTGAGATCAATGGCAACCGCACCCGCCTTCGCCGCAACCGCCATCACCACATTCGCCGCCTTCACCCTCGCAGCCACATTCGCCACCGCCGCCGCAGCAGCCGCTGGATTCGCCGCCCACTAGGTAGTGCTCCGCCATTTCCACTAGGGTGCGATGGGGGGCCATCTTTACCTGCAAGGAAATATTCACAGCCTTGATCATGTCCTCGGGGCTCACACCCAACTTCTTCAGGCGAAAGTGGTGAACCTGGAAGGCTTCCGGATTACTGGCGGCCATGGCCGCACCCAGGGCGATGAGTTCAGCGATCACATCGGTGATCTGGGATTCCGGGCTGGTGGCTTCGGGCTCAGTGGTCATGAAATCTCCGGGAGACGGGTCAGGGCGAAATATCCCTTAAGCCTAGGATGCCAGAAGGCATCTATTCGAGCCTGTGCGTTGGCTCACGATGCGTCAGTGGCGGCAACGCAAAATCCTATACCCTCGTATTATGAGGTTTGGCCTTTTTGGAGTCCCATGCTCTACCTCGGTGAATTCGCCTCGATCCTTACGGCCTTCTGCTGGTCTGCCAACTCCGTGTGCTTCACCATTGCGGGGCGCCGGGTGGGTAGCGCGACCGTGAACGTGGTTCGCCTCTGGATCGCCCTGCTGGCCATGATTCTGCTGCACCTGATAATGGTGGGCACCTTCTTTCCCAACCCCGAAGGCTGGCGCTGGGCCTACCTGGGCATTTCGGGGCTCATCGGGTTTGCCCTGGGCGATGCGGTGTTGTTTGAAGCCCTGGTGCTCTTGGGTCCTCGCTTAACCATGCTGATCATGACCCTGTGGCCGGTTTTTGCCGCAGTTCTCGCCTGGGTATTTCTTGGGCAGACCATGAGCCTTCCAAGAATCCTTGCCATGGCGGTCACCTTGGGTGGCATCGCCTTGGTGGTGGGTGATCATCACAGCGCCGCCGATGGCGACCGTCCCAAAAAACTGACCCTCGGCATTCTATTGGCCCTGGGCGGTGCCCTGGGTCAGGCCATCGGGTTTCTGCTTTCGAAATACGGCTTGGAAGGTAATTACAGCCCCATTTCGGCCAACCTCATCCGCGTGGCGGCGGGGACCCTCGCCATTTCGCTCTGGCTCTTATTCCGGGGTCACTTGCTGGAAAACTTCTCCCGTCTCAAAGACGGTCGCGCTTCGATGCTAATCGCCTTGGGTGCGGTATCGGGACCCGTGGTGGGCGTGGTGCTTTCTCTCTACGCCATCGGCCATGCGAGATTCCTGGGTGTCGCCTCCACCCTGATGTCGCTTTCGCCTGTGATTTTGCTGCCCGTGTCCGTACTGCTGTTCAAGGAAAAAGTGACCGGAAAGGCCATCCTTGGCACCGTGATCACCTTGACCGGGGCCGCCGCGCTATTTTTCCTCTAGCAGCTGCACCGCTTTAATGAGGAAAGGGTGCTCTGGGATTCGCGTCCCATGCCCTTCAATCTCCGACACGGGAATGATGCCACGCAAGGCATTGGCCAGAAAAACCCCATCGGCTCGGGCCAGATCTTCCCAGCGCAGGGAAGCTTCTTCGGCCCAACCGCCTTCCAACAACACGCGCCTCGCGATACCGGGCAGGGCACCGTCTGATGCCGGTGGCGTGAATACCTGACCGCTGATCGAAGCAAAAAGGCTGGTGCGACCGCCATCCGTAAGGGCATTGCGTTCATTCAGTGCGATGACTTCGAACAAACCTCGCTCATGGGCTTCCTTGGCCAGTCGATGATTCTCCAGGTAGGACAAAGTCTTGAACCGGTTGAGGGGATTGCCACTGAAGCGGATGGTGCCTTGGCTGCGCCCAAGCGTCACAGGATGTGGGCTTCGGGGTGGAAGGTAGCTCGCGAAGAGGAACAGCTTCCCATCCACCGCCACCAACCGCAGCGCGCCGTAATCGAGGTCGATGCCCACACCATGAACCAGCAGGAAATCCCGCACCTGGCTCGCCTTGGGCGGAGGCTCTAGGCCCAAAAACACGCAGCCCGCTGCCAGACGTTCCAGGTGCAGCTCCAAATGGCAGGGCATGCCCCTTTGAATTCGGATGGTCTCAAATAGACCGGCACCATGCCGAATGGCGCTAGTAGTGATATCCACGGTCGTGTCTAGGGTCAACTCAAGCATTGAACGAGGCTCCTTCCCTTGTGCAGGGTTTCTTCGTATTCCTCGCGCGGGTCGGAATCCCAGACCACACCGCCTCCCACGCCGAAGCGCAGCTCATCCCCTGAGGCCCAGGCCGTGCGGATGGGAATGGAGAATTCCGCTTGGCGAAAATCCGCGCGACACCAACCCAAGGCACCGGTGTAGATGCATCGGGGCTGGGGTTCCAATTCACGAATGAGGCGCATGGCCGCGAGCTTAGGACAGCCTGTGATCGAACCCCCCGGAAATAGAGCCCGAAAAACCGCCTCCATGGGTTGGTCCGGCAGCAATTCGCCAGAGACTTCAGCCACGAGATGATGCACGTTTGCGTAGCTCTCCAAGGTAGGGAAGGCCTCGACCCGCACCGAGGGAATGCGACAGATCCGCGTCAAATCGTTGCGCAGAAGATCCACGATCATGGCCAGTTCGCTGCGATTTTTGGGGCAGCCCAGCAGCTCATCGCGCAAACGCTGATCTTCTCCCATCGTAGAGCCGCGTGGTGCCGTGCCCTTGATGGGGCGCGTGTGGATGCGTCCTCCATCGATGCGAAAAAAGGATTCCGGAGAAGACGAAATAATCGTCCAGTTGGGGCTCGCCACCAACGCCGAATAGGGAGCCGGGTTTGCCCGATGAAGGCGCTGGGCGAATTCCCCGAGATTGCCCTGGATGGCCCAGGTTTCTTGGCGCGTAAGGTTCACCTGGTACACATTGCCATTGGCGATTTCTTCGCGGATTCGGCTGACCTTGGCTTGGTAGGCAGTTGCATCGTCGCTGTCGGCTTGTTTGCGAGCATGGAAGGAGCCCTTTCCCAGGGCGTTTGAGCTTGGTTCCAATTCGTTTTCTAGGCTTCGAAGCGCGGTGTACAGAAGCCCGTTTTCCGCATCGTAAAGCCGAAGATTCCGGTGCAGGGTCAGTTCAAAATCTGGCAGGGAATCCTGAAGCAAGGGAACGCCCGAAAGGGCAGGATCTAGACCATAGCCATATTCAAATGTGGCGTGCCCCAGAAGATCCGGCAGGATGGGCGGCAACGAACCCTGTCGATCGAAGGCAAAGGCATCGCTCACGGGCGCATGCAA
>JAUYES010000276.1 GCA_030691225.1 Holophaga sp.
CTGGCGGCCTTGCCTTGAAAGAAGCCTTTGGCGCCACCACCTTTGGCATCCAGGATGGTCGCCAGTTCTTTACCGGCAACGGCAACATCGAAACCCGAGGCCTCGCCCGCCGCTAACACAAAGGAATGAACTCCCTCTTGGCTAGCGGTAAAAAACACCACCTTCTGCGGAGCCAGGGCCACGAGCTGCCGGGCGGCCTTTTGAATAAAACCAGTGTCTTGATCTTCGAAATGATGGTTCGCGATGCGGTCGGGAGAGAGCGCCAAGGCCCCGGAAATGCTGGCGGCGATGGCCTCTTCCAAGGTTCGTGCGCGCCTTTCCGATTCCTTGATCTGCTCGATTTTGCCCTCGACACAGGCCACCAAGTCTTCGTCCGGTGCTCCCAGCAGTGCTCGCAGCCGCGCATTGCGCCGCTCATGGTCAGTGAAGCGATTTCGGGCGCGAGCACCGGCCACAAAAAAGAGCCGCGTGCCACCGCGAATGGGCTCGGTGCCAAGGAGCTTCACCACTTCGAGTTCAGCCGTGGAACCAACATGGGTGCCGCCGCAGGTGTTCAGATCCAAACCATCAATCGCCACCAACCGAATAGCGCCCTGGTGCCCTTCGGGTAAGCCCCGGGACCGCACCGAGAGGGTTGCATAGTCCTCTGGATTGACCCATTGCGCTCGCACAACTCGGGCCGCGCGAATTTCGGCGGCGAGGTCCGCCTCCAAGCGGTCCAGGTCTTCCGGCGAAAGAGCGGTCGCCGTCAGTTCCACATCGCAGCGCGTTTCACCCAGATGAAAGGCCGTGGTGGCCCAGCCAAAGCGCTCCTGCGCCACTGCCGTAAGCAGATGCTGACCGGTGTGCTGTTGCATGTGATCGAAGCGTCGCGCCCAGTCGAGCAGGATCCGCACCGGACCAGGGTTGAGCGGAGCAGCCAGATAATGACGAATTTCACCCTCGAACTTCTGCACATCCAACACCGCACTCCCGCCAATCGAACCTCGATCGGCAGGCTGGCCGCCGTCTTCCGCGAACAGGATGGTGTCATCCAGCACCGCGTAAAGGCCTCGCTCATCGGTGCCAAGGCTCAGCGCCACAGCATCGAGTTCGGTTAGGTAAGGTTCGCGATCGAAGGCATAGAGCGTAGTCATCCTCGAAGCGTACCAGAATGGATTTTTCGGTTCTTGAAGACAAAGGGATATTTGGCAATTTCCCGATTTGCCATAGCGAATGGCTGCCCGAGGAGCCCATGGGAGGAATTGCCAAAAACCATGAGACTTCTCCTAGCAGGCTGTGAAGTTTGGGTCCTTGGAATCGCATGGCAGGCGAGTGAGCACTGTGCCGGGTTCAAGGGCTCAAAATGATGCGTCCCAAGGCGCGTCCTGAGGCCAGGTAGGCCAGTGCATGGGCTGCCTCGGCCAATGGATAGGTACGGTCCACCACGGGCTTCAACTGGCCCTTGGCCATCAGGTCCGCAAAAAGCGCCATCCCTTTTGCTTTGTCTGGTGCCGCCATGTTGGGCTTGATCAGGTGCGGGTTGAAGGCGGTGCGTACCGCCAGCTTCAAAAAGGCAGGTATGCCACTACCCAGCCATGTGAATCCCAAAGCTCCATAGTGGTCGTGCCCAATCAAAATGTAGACCCCGTCGGGCTGAAGGACGCGGGCGCAGTCAGTGACACTGAGGTTGGATGCCACATCCAGAATCAGATCGTAGCGGGCACTGCCTTGCGTAGGGTCGTCACGCGTGTAGTCCAGCACATGGTCAGCGCCCAACGCACGCACCAGCGCTAGTTTGTCCGAGTGTTCTACTGCGGTGACCTCGGCGCCATGGGATTTTGCCAACTGCAGCGCTATGGCGCCAACACCGCCCCCAGCGCCGTTGATCAGCACATGTTGGCCACTGCGCCAAGGGCGGTGACCCATGAGGTTGTGCCAAGCAATCAAGCCGGCAGTTGGCACACAGGCCGCCTGTTCGAACGTGACGTTGTCGGGTTTGAGCGCCAGCACATCGGCAGAGACAGCCACGTATTCGGCGAAAGCGCCCCCATTCGCCCACTGAAAACCCTGGACACATTCTCCAAACACAGCATCGCCGATCTGAAAGCGGGTGACGCCGTTACCGACGGACTCCACAACGCCCGCCATGTCGGTGCCAGGAATGGGCGTTTTGGGCCGGGCAAAACCTCCTCCCATGATGCGCAGTACAGCGGGCCACCCCTTTACCATGTGCCATACATCCGCATGCACCGAAGCGGCGCGCACCCGCACCACCACCTCTGCCGTGGCAGGCCTTGGCATCGGTGCTTCTCCCAGGGACAAAACCAGAGCTGGGTCGCCGTAGGCACTTTGGAGAATGGCCTTCATGGGGCACTCACTTTCAAAAACTTGGGTAATACCGAGAAGGCTGCGGATCGAACACTGTTTTGCATAATGAAACCATGGCGTACTGCACAGTAGCCGGAAAAAACTGCTGCAATGCTCCGGCCCATGCCAGCCCAGCAGCGACGCCGCCAAAGCGGTTGCCTTCTACCAGCGTGGCCTGTGGCATAGCCCGGCGCAATGTCTCAATCAGTGTAAGCAAGGCCGAGGAACCGCCTGTCAGGTAGACCGCGTCCACATCGTTCAGGCCAGCTGCCACCATGCGGCATAAAACGGCCTTACCTATTCGACTCCAAGCACCTCATGCACTTTGGCGGCCAATTCCTGGAAGGAAAACGGTTTCGGCAAAAAGGCCAAACCCTCGATCAGCGCCCCTTGGTGGGCAATGATGTTGGCCGGATACCCTGACATGAACAGGCACTTTAGTCCTGGCTTCATCGCGATTAGTTTCTCGACCAATTCCCGGCCATTCATCCCCGGCATGATCACATCGGTGATGACCAAGCTGATCTCTTGTTGATGGGCCTGCATAAGGGCAAGTGCCTCCCCGGGAGCTGCGGCTGCCAAGACACGGTACCCCAAGCGCTCCAGCGCTTCGCCGGAAAGCGTCCGCAGGCTTTCTTCGTCTTCCACGACCAGAAGCGTCTCGCCGTGCCCACGAGGGGCAGGCTTAGGCGTCTCATCGGAGGGCTCCTCTTTCGCCAACGTCGTGCGGGGCAGGTAGATGTTGAAACAGGTCCCTTGGTCCAGGGCGCTAACGACTTCGATGAATCCGTTGTTCTGCTGAACGATGCCATAGACCGTAGCCAACCCAAGGCCCGTGCCCTGTCCCGCCCCTTTCGTTGTAAAGAAAGGCTCGAAGATATGATCAATGGCCTCGGGCGCGATGCCAGAACCGCTATCGCGAATCGTGAGAAGGATGAATTGCCCTGGTTCCCAACCCAAATGGGCCGCGCAATCCCGGGCGTCCAGGAGAACATTCTTGGTTTCGATGATGACCTTGCCCGTGCCCTGGATGGCGTCTCTGGCGTTGACGCAGAGGTTGGCCAGAATCTGGTTGATCTGAGTCGGATCCATTTTCAGTGGCCAGAGACCAGCCGAGGGCATCCAGACTAGATCAATAGCTTCACCAATCAGTCGACGGAGCATCTTCAACAGGCCATCCACGGTGTCATTCAGATTCAGTACCCGAGGCGTCACGGTCTGTTTTCGAGCAAAGGCCAAAAGTTGCCGTGTGAGGTCAGCGGAATGTTGCGCTGCCTTCAAGATTTCTTTCAACGACACACCAATCGGACTCTCAGGAGGAACCTGCAAGAGGCCCAGATCCGCCCGCCCCATGATCACACCCAGCATGTTGTTGAAATCATGCGCCACACCTCCAGCCAGCCGTCCCACCACTTCCATTTTTTGGGCCTGCACTAACTGGGCGTTAAGATTTTCTCTCACTTCTTCGGCCTGCTTGCGCTCGCTCAGATCCTGGAGAAAGCCTTCGAGATAAGGTTCTTCAAGATCCTGATGCTGAGTCACGCGCATGAACAGAATGCCGTCAAAAAAGGTTCCATCTTTCCGGCGAAATCGAACCTCTTTTTGGAGATAGCGGCCCTGTGCAGCCAAGACTTGTTCCACAAAAGTGGCCCGTGCTTCGGGGGGAACCCAAAGATCGTTGGCGGCTCCCTCTGGGTTGGTCTGTTCCAGCATTTCCTGGGTGTTGGCATAGCCAAAAAGTGATGATTGGGCGCCATTAACTCGGATGAAGTGGCCTTCGAGCGTGGTGTGGAACATGCCGATGGGAGCCCCTTCAAAAAGCGCTCTTAGTCTTTGTTCACTCTGCCGAAGGGCATCCAGCATCCGTTGCCGTTCGGTAATTTCGGCCGCCACACCATGCCAGAGCACATCTCCCGTATCTAACCGTTCGGGAGTCGAGGCGATGTGCAGCCACCGAATTTCACCGTCAACCACGATCCGACCTTCCCAATTAAATGGAGTTAGGTACTTCAGCCCATCTTGATTCAGCTTGACGAAGGCATCGGAGTCGTCCGGGTGGACAACCTGAAACGCGAGCTGAATATCCGCCCGCAAAGGTTCAAGCTCTAATCCAAACAGCTCCGCCATCCGTGGGCTGAGGTAATCGAAACCGATGGTGCCATCGGGTTTGCTGCGGATCAGGTAGACACCTATCGGGATGCGCGCAACCAGGTGGTCATAGCGCTCAAGGCTTGAACGCAGGGCCTCTGAGGTGTGCTGGCGCTCACGAGCTTCGTTCGCTAAGGCAGCCGCCTGGCTCTTCAGGCTGCGTCGCAACTGAGTGATCCACAGAATTGCAATCAAGGCCGCACCCAAAGCCACCAGCAGCCACACCTTCATCACTCGCAGCCAGGTTGGAGGACCACTGGTCCGGGGCGAAAAAACAAATCCGTCGTGCTCTCGCACCGACTTCACAATCCCTTGCTTCACAAGGATTTCTTCGATGCGATGCAAACGCCCAGGATTGATATGGCCAAGATCAACCAAGCCCGGCAGCACGAGGTCCCGCATCTGCTCGGCTTCGAACTGCAGTTTACCCCGAGTGGTACCACGAGCCGCCACACTGGGGAGCGTGAGGATGTAATCGATCAGTTCCTCGGGATGTTCCATGGCATATTCCCACCCCTTGAATGAGGCGCGACGAAAGGCCTCCGTCAGATCACGGTTTTTTGTTGCGAACGCTTGAGTGGTGAAAAGCAAGTCTCCGTAAAAATCCACGCCGTAACTGCTTGGCCGCAGTTGTACACAATCGGCTCCCAACTGCCTGAGCAGGTAGGATTCGTTCGTCGAATAGGCGGATAGGGCATCGATCCGGCCCTTGAGCAGATCGTCCAAATTCCAACTATGTGGAACCTTCTGGATCGCATCCAACCGCAGCCCCTCGGCTTCGAGCATCGCCTGAGTCTCG
>JAUYES010000281.1 GCA_030691225.1 Holophaga sp.
CAACTTGCCTTCCTTGACTAGGTTTTTGGTTTTGAATTTGAGATCTTTCGTTATCAATTCCAAGTGGGCGTTTTCCGGCTGGAGAATACGCAGATCGTAGCCCTTTTCTGCAGGATGGGTTGGCCAGTTGGCGCAGACTCCGGGCTCCTCGCCGACTTTCACCAGCTCAAAGAAGATGCGGGCCTTGCGATCCGCCTCCATACCTGGTTCTCCCGTGGCATGGACCTTGGCCTTCACGCGGATCGTGTTCCCGGGCTTGGCTTCGCTGTCGAGATTGCCGGTGGGAATCCAGGAATCGTAGCCCTCGATCTCCACATCTACCTCGCCGGGGTCTTCGAGTTCCACGTACAACTGGGCCGTAACGGATACAGAACCATTGACGTCCGTAAAGGTCTGGCTCTTGGTCTTGTTTAAGTGCTTCCAATTCGCCAGTTCCTCGTTGGTGATCTCAAAGCTACAGAACTTCACCACCAATTGGCCGTCGATTTCCATGCCATAGGGATTGGCGCACCCAATGTAGCCGCCCAGACCTGCACTCACAACTCCCAGATCGAAGTCGGTGATGCGTGCACCGGTAGCGGTGCGGGTGAAGCGGACGGCCTGGCGGTGGTCGGGTCGGTCCGTGGCATCGGTTTGTCGCTCACTGGCATTGTATTTATCCCGCTCCTTCCAGCGGGCGATGCCTGGACCCAGGGTCATCACATCGGCGGAACTGCCATCGCTGCCGTTTGCCGAGCCGTTGTAAGTCTTGGCGTAAAAGGGCAGGCTTCCACCTTTGTGGAGTCCTGCCAAGCCGCCTGCCTTCTCCAGGGTCTCGGCTGGGCTTCCCGTACCACCGCCGGAACCCCCAGTCCAAATGGCGCAGGGGGCGTAGCCGATTTCTAGACTGGAGGAGAACGATGCATCGCCGCTGCGGCCAGTCATGGTGACCTTGATGCGGAAGATCGGCTCCGAGGCCCCCAAGGGCAGCAGGGCCAGGGAGAGAAGGAGGGCGGCGAGGCGGCGCATGCTTGCTCCTATTGCTTAACCAACTCCACGCGGCGGTTTTTCGCCCGTCCGGCCTCTGCGTCGTTGGAAGCGACGGGGGCCACGGGGCCCACGCCGTGAGAAATAAGGCGACCTGTGGCAATGCCGTGTTTTGAGGTGAGGGCCTGCACCACCGCCTCTGCCCGAGCCTTGGAGAGTTTCAGATTGAGATCGAGCCCAGCCACATTGTCCGTGTGGCCCACCACATGCAGTTTGAGGGCGGGCTGGGCCTTGAGCAGCTTGGCGATCTCCACCAGGGCGGGCTCGGAAGCAGGCTTGATTTCCGCCTTGCCGGTATCGAAGGTGATGCCGTAGACCGCGATCTTGCCTTCAGTCTTGATGCCAGCGCCCAGAGCTGCGGCATCGGCTTCGATATCCTGCTTCATGGTGCCCTTTTCTATCACCGCCAAATAATACTGCTCGTTGATGTTGGCGCTAACGTGCACCCAGACCTCGGCGCCGCCTTTGACGATCTTGTAAAAACTTTCCCCATCCTCGAGGTTGCACGTCACCGTGCCGCCGAGTTTCTTGATGGCGTTCTCGAAGTTGCGATGCACCGTCAGCACACCGGGTGCCTTGGCACCTTCATTTTTGTAGTACATGATCTCGGTGAATTTGCCTTCCACCGAGACTTCCTTTTTGCCCACTCTGAAGGTGTGGGCAGCGAAGTCGTTCAGGGTGCAGTGGTGGATATAGAAACCAGGGAAGCGGGTGAAGAGGGCGTGGTCTTTGCATCCTTCAGCATCGGGCTCCTGAGCGAAGGTGGGCGAAATACAAAGAACCAAAGCTGCGGGTACGACGAGCCAGGGACGAATCATGGAAGCTCCTTCGAGGTGGTTGATAGGAGGTTAGCTTGGTTGGTGATTAAGGGTGGAACCTGAAATTCCAGGACACGGAGTTACTTCACCGTAAGCTGCCGGAAGCAGTCGAAGCCAACCGGCTGCTCCAGCTACTAATGGTGCCGAAGCGGCTCAGGGGGCCCTGGAAACCTTATCTGCAGTGGCCTCCTCACCCCCTCTTCCAACAGAAACGGACTCAGTTCTTTGGGTTGACCTGCTTCCAGCAGCTGTGGGGCACCTGGCTGCAGAGTTTTTCGGTGCCGCCCAGTTCTCCAAAGAGCAGATACCGCCGCTTCTCCTGCCAGTTTATATACTGCATGGGGCAGGAAAATACACGATTGACGGGCTCCTCATCCTCGACACCTCCCTTCAGGTGCCCATTCACACCCACGCCATGGCAAAGCTCATGGATGGCGAGCCATTGTTCCACTGGCTTCACCAGCGCCCAGAGCTCCTGGTCCGTGAGGGCCTCCAACTTCTTGCGAGCCTGCTCCTTTTCCGCAAGCTCAGCCATCCAGGCCAAGCCTTCTGCATTTTCCTTCTTCTCCGGGTGGCGCAGCTCGTCCAGCATCCGGTCCCGGATGCGACGAAGCTTGTCGTGGATGCGCCCGGAGAAGACCACGATACCGTCCACTGTACGGGGCGTGGCGGGCTCACCGATGGGACCCTCCGACTTGGCCCACTGATCCTGCAGTGCAGTCACCATTTGGGCATGGGTCTGTTTCCCATCCGGGTCCTCCGGCACTTCATGCTCCTTCACCACGGAGAGGTCCTTGTTGATGAACGAGGCTACCTTCCCGCCCCCGTTGGCGAAGCTCGCATGGGTATCCACCTTGCGGTCCTTGGTCCAGACCTCGAGCACTTTGAAGGGATGGAGGCCCGTGGCCATTTGCAGGCGGCCGAGATCCACCAGGCCATCAGGATCGATCACGAAGTGAACTTTCTGACGGGGCTCGGGTCGGAGGTAATTGCGGCCTCCGTCACCCATCACCACCAGTCCTCGATATTTCTGGAAGAGGGTGAGACCGTCGCCCTTCTTAGCCGGTCCCGCCACTTCCGCCTCATCCCATTCGGAGGGCAGTCCGACGACTCCCTTGGCCTCCTGCCAAGCGTCGGCGATGCGGTTGCGGTCCTCGTCCTTGGGCAGCTGAATCGCAGAGAGTTCCTTCTTGTGGTAGGTGACCTTCAGTTCCTTGCCATCCTTGTCCTTGGCGGTGACCTTGAGCACGCCCCAGGCGGCATAGTCGAAGGCCGACACCACTAGGGTCGCCTCCTGCACAAGGCCCTTGGTGCGCAGCTTGCGGTTCTCAGTCACCACGTCCATGGCTTGGTTTTCCGCCTTGCGGAGCCGCAGATCCAGGCCCTGCTGGTCGGGCTTGAGGGGCCAGTTGAGGCAGACACCGGGCTCCTGGCTGACGTCGGTCAGCTCGAAGGTGAACTCGGCCTGGGTGTCGACCTTCCGTCCAGAGGCTCCGGTGGCGAGGAGCTTGGCCGTCACCTTCACTGTGTTGCCAGGATTGGCCTCGTCCTCCAGGTTGCCGAGGGGAATCCAGTTCTCGTACCCCGTAACTTCCACATCCACGTCCCCCAAATCCGGAAGGGTGGTTGTTATCGTGGCGGAATAAGAAACAGAGCCCTCGAAGTCCTCCTTCGCCTGAAAACTTCGGGCCAAGGTCTTCGTGAGCTGACCCCAGGACGCGAGCTCTGCCTCGCTCAACTCCACGGTGTAGAGCCGCGCCTTCTCTGCCTCCGGGATCTCAAGGTTGTCGATTCCCAGCACATGGAAGGGTGCATTTCCGACATGGGGACATGGGATACCCTTCAGCACGAGTCGGGCGCCCTTGGCGGTGCGGATCAGCTCCGCATCAGCTTCGGCGCTCGCCGGAGTGAAGTGCGTAGGGTATATCCTATGCTTGCGAGTATTACCTTCAGTGGTCACGTAACTCCCCGCCCCCAGTGACTTGGTACTCGCATGGGTGATCTGGCTGCCCTCCTTCCCGGTGCCCTCCGATGCATGGGAGAACACGTAAAACTGCAGCCGCTCCCCGGGTTTCAGCCCGAGCACACTGCGGCGCAGGCGGAAGAGATCCTTGGCCGCCATGCCGTGCCGGGGTCCATCCCAGTGGGTGCAGAGCCGATACTCCTCCTGGCCCGTGCAGCTCCAGGACATGCTGCCGCTCTGCCCGCCCTCCTTGGCCTGCACATAGAGCACTGGCTCCGGGTCGCCCTGGGCCGCGGCGTGGCTGCCAATTACCATGAGGAGCAGCGTGAGAATCAGTCCGGGAAGGCGCATGGTGACTCCTGGAGCTATTGAAAAGGGGATCGTTGCCTTAGCTGTTGGGTTTTGTTTGGCTTCGATGCAAAACGTGACCTTGCCGGCGCCAATGGCGCAGGGCTTATTCCGCCTGCGTGAGCACCGGCAGAGGAAGAGCCGCAACCTTGGTCTTCATCCGCTTTTCATCCAGGCCACGCACAAAGGCCGGATTGGCGACCCAGATGCGGTTGAACTGGAAGGCATTCATCTCCTTCAGGGCTTCTTCTGCCTTCCAACCCTGAAGCACAATGCGGTAGGCGGCGGCGTTGTAGCCGGTGCGATCGCGGCCCTGGGCGCAATGGATGAACACCGGCCAGTTGGCGGGATCTTCCATCACTTTCAGGAAGGCGGCGATACGGGTCTCACCCCCACGCCAGGCGCGGGAAGGGATGCGTAGGTAGCGAAGTCGCGTGCCCTTCAACAAGGGCAGATCATCGTGGTCGTGCCGAAAGCTCACGATGGTTTTGGCGCCGGCCTTTTCGACCTCCTTGAAACCTTCGGCGGTGGGCTGGCTACCACGCCAAAGGGCAGCGTCCAGCTTGGCGAAGTTGGTTACGCCGGGCAGGCAGGTCTCACAGGGCTTGGCCGGCTCGGTCTGGCGTGCCAGGGCCGGGGAAGCCAGCAGAAGAAGGGTGAGGATGGCCGCGAAGTAATGCATTTCAGCAGGATACGTTGCCATTCAGGCATCGGACCTCTAATTTGTGTCGTCGTTATGGTCAAACCTCGTCGCCGAATAATGCCGCAGGCCTATACTTCCATCAGCTCCCCAATTCATGCTCATTTTTTGGAGGTCCGTCATGCGAGTGCTCTCGTCGTGCCTGTTGCTCATGGTTTGTCTGCCCGTGGCAGCACAGGTCAAGAAGGTGGTCCCCAAGGCACCCATCAAGGTGGTGGAGGGCGTTTCCAAACAACCCCTGGTCACGGACTTTGTCATTCGGGATTGCCGGTTTGAAACCGTCGGAAAGGATGTGCGCGCCCTTGCGACTCTTTTAAACTCCGGAACACAGGGGGTTTCCTTCCAAACGGGTCAAACGATGGCGGTGCTCTCGGTGCGTGGGGCGAACCTTCTCTGCAAGGCTCCCGGTGGCGGCTACTTCCTGGATCGGGGCGCGACGATGGAAGTTAGTCAACTCCTGA
>JAUYES010000298.1 GCA_030691225.1 Holophaga sp.
TTGCGCTTCGCAGGCCTATCGCCCGACGGCCTCCTGCCCGAGACGGTGGAGTACCCGGATCATCCGTGGTTCATCGGCGTCCAGTTCCACCCCGAACTGAAAAGCCGCCCCTTCGAGCCGCACCCCCTCTTCCGCAGCTTCATCGCCGCGGCGGTGGAGCAGAGTAGGTTGGTTTAGTTGCCGAGGAAACGGGGCGGCACTATGATTTCTTAGAAATCAAACCCGTCGAGGGCAACAAGTACATCGAGTTGCCCGAAGTCATGGTAACCTACCTCCACTCGGGCAACGGCAGGGGTGCTGGTGACACGACTGCCAGCAACATCCCTCAAGCTCGCCCGTGGCAAGCTCAAGCATCAAGTCCGAAGGAGGACTGCTTCGGTCCTTCCACCAGTCCATGAACTCTAATGACCTCATAGTGTGTATTCATCCAAATTTGGATATCGGGGTCAAAGGACTGGGTAATGCGAAGATCCACGTCGAGGGAATCGCCTTGCGCAATTGCGATTTGCCGCGCGGCAAACCTATCTAAGAACGTCAGGTCAAGGATGGCGGCTGATATTTCGATACCTTGCCAACTGAACTGCCATTTCCGTTTGGAGCGACGCAGCACGGCCTTGATAATCCCAACTGTAGTGCGCTCAGTGATTTGCTGAGTTGTCAGCACGTTGAGCGTGCGCTCAGGTAGAATATCGCGAACGGAACGATCGAGTGCATAGTTGAGCTTCGAGATAACGCCGGAGAACTCAGAGCGAGGAATATCAATGGCAGGCCGCGCGTGAACGTCTTCACCGGGGATGATACCCAGCGAAACCACTTCGCCGTCTTGATGCACGGCCTCAATCGCCCTCTTGACCCCCTTGGCGACGCTCGGGCTGGCAGCAACCTTTTCCTGATTGTCGAAGACCGATTTCTGGAAAATCAACTTTTCCTGCGAAGTGACAACCACGAGCTTGTCGCCCTCCACCGTGTAAGTGGGCTTCTCGTACATAAGCTCAGAGTAGATGTAGTTCACTAGCAAGCCCACAATCAGCGCTTCGCTTACCCTTGCGAAAACTGC
>JAUYES010000307.1 GCA_030691225.1 Holophaga sp.
CAGGGCCAAGATTGGCTGCGATGGCGGCATCGTAGAGTGCTGCTTGGCCGGTATCGGGTGTAAGCACCATGATCACATCGGCCCAGGCACAGGCCTCGAAGGGATCCTGCACCGTGAAGCCGTCGTCCGTGGCTTTGCGGCGCGACCGCGATTCGGCTGGCAGGCCCACGCGAACCTCCACGCCGCTGTCTCTTAAATTCTGAGCGTGGGCGTGACCCTGGGAGCCATAGCCGAGAATGGCTACGCGTGTTTTGCGGACCAGGTCCAAATCGGCATCTTGATCGTAGAAAAGGGTGGGCATGAAAGCTCCAATCAGAATGAAGAAGCGCGAACAACGGCTTCGGTGGGGGCAAGGGAGGCAATGGCATTGGCCACGCCACGACGCATCGCCACAGCGCCCGTGCGGCCAAATTCCAGGATGCCGAAGGGCCGCAAGGCTTCCATCAAGCCCTCGATGCGCTCGGGGCTCGCGCATACGGAGAGCACTAGACTGTCGCGAGATACGTCGAGCACTTCGGCGCGAAACATCTGCGCCATCTGAAACAATGTGGGTCGCATATCGGCCGTGGCCGCCACTCGGAAGAGGGCGAGATCCCGCAGCGCAGGCGTCACCTCGGTGAGATCTTCCACGGTATGAACATTGGTAAGGCGCTCGAGGACAGCTTTGGCAGAGCGTGCCCCCTTCGCATCCAGATCCGTCACGAGGGTCATCCGGCTGATGGTGGGATCCAGCGTCGGGCTCACGGTGAGGCTATGGATGTTGAAGCAGCGACGACGAAAGGTCGAAGCGATGCGATCCAGCACGCCGGGTTCATTGTCGGTGGTGGCCACAAGAATGCGAAGCATGGCGATCTCCTAAGTGGATGGGCTGGATTCGTGAAGCATGTCTCCCAGAGCCTTGCCAGGAGCCACGATGGGAAAGACCCCGGCCTCGGGATCTACCCAGAAATCAATGAGCACAGGGCCTGGTTCTGACTGGGCTTCCGTGATGGCGCTGGTCACGTCCTGCCAGCGAGTCACGCGCAAGCCCTTTAGTCCATAAGCCTCGGCGAGCTTGACGAAATCAGGACTGGTGATGCCAACCGCGCTGCGTCGATCCTCGAAAAACAGCGTTTGCCATTGGCGCACCATGCCCAAACTGGCGTTGTTGAGCACGGCCACATTCACCTTGATGCCCTCTTGCACCAGGGTCATGAATTCCTGGGAATTCATCTGAATGCCACCGTCGCCCGCAACCACCCACACTTCGCATTCAGGTTTGGCGATCTTCACGCCGATGGCGGCAGGCAGGCCAAAGCCCATGGTGCCGAGGCCCCCGGAGGTGATGAAGGTATGCGGTGTTTCCAGGCGGGTCACTTGTGCCAGCCACATCTGATGCTGGCCCACATCCGTGACCAGGATGGCGTCTTTCGCCAAGCGCTGTAGCTCTCGCAGCACCCGCAGCGGTTTCAGGTCATGGTCATCTTCTTCAAGGGGCCATTGGGGGCCGCCGTGGTCCCTTCTCCATTCCGTCAGATCGGCTCGCCACGGGGCGGTATCAAGGGTGGAAAGATCTGGCAGCAGTTGCTTCAACACGGTGTTCAGATCGCCGTGGAGAGCCAGATCCACGGCGACGTTGCGACCAAATTCCGCAGCATCGATGTCGACGTGAATCTTTCGCGCATGAGGCGCGTAGGCGTCGATGCGTCCCGTTACCCGATCATCGAAACGCATGCCAAAGGCGAGGAGAAGATCGGCCTCCTGAATGGCTCGATTCACCCAGGGCGC
This sequence comes from Holophaga sp., assembly GCA_030691225.1. Classification (GTDB taxonomy): domain Bacteria; phylum Acidobacteriota; class Holophagae; order Holophagales; family Holophagaceae; genus JAYREN01. The sequence goes on from JAUYES010000307.1 coordinate 1,768, forward strand.
ACCGTGCATTCCCATGAAACCCAGGAATAACGGGTGACTAGAGGGAAAGGCATCCAGTCCCAATAATGTTGCCGCTAGTGGGATCTGAGCTTTTTCTGCGAAGGCACGCAGGGCCTCGACTGCCCCAGACAGCAATACGCCATGTCCCGCGAGAATCAGCGGGCGCCGGCTCGAACCGATCATGGCCAAGGCCGCTTCCAGCTTCTCTGGATGCAGTGGCAACGGTTGATGTCGCAAATGGCGACTGGGTGCAGCAGCTTCCCAGTCCAGTTGGGCGGCTTCGAGCTGAGCATCCTTGGTGATATCAACCAGCACCGGTCCTTGGCGACCCGCGCGTGCCAGGGCGAAGGCTTCGCGCAGGGCTGGTGCGATTTCACTGGCCTTGGTTACCAGATAGTTGTGCTTGGTGACGGGAAGGGTGACGCCGGTGACATCCACTTCCTGAAAAGCATCCGACCCCAGCAATTTGGAATTCACCTGGCCGGTGATGGCCACCAGGGGCACGCTGTCCATCATGGCCGTGGCGAGCCCTGTCACGAGATTCGTAGCTCCGGGGCCCGAAGTGGAAAGGATGACGCCCGTGCGCCCCGAGGCTCGGGCATAGCCATCGGCCATGTGGGCGGCGCCCTGCTCGTGGCGAGCCAGGACGTGATGGATGGATGATTCCAGCAGCGCGTCATAGACGGGCATGATGGCGCCTCCGGGATAGCCGAAGACTACCTCGACGCCCTCGCGCTGGAGGCATTCCCAAAGGATGGTGGCACCGGTTTGAGTCATGGTTTTCGATAGACCTTCGGTAGGGCCCCAAGGGGCCGAGTTGAGCGAGCGGTTAGTGTGCGGCTGTTATTCCATGGCGGCGCCGAGGCTGGCGGGTAGGGCGCCTTTCGCGTAGCGGGAGAGCACGCCTCGTGGAATGACCTTGGAAGGTGGCGCCCACCGAGCGCGGCGAACCGCCAGCTCGGCATCATCCACCCGCAAATGCAGGCATCGAGTGGCGATATCGAGCACGATCAAATCGCCATCACAGGCCAGCGCAAGGGGACCACCAAGGGCTGCTTCGGGGCACACATGGCCTACCATCAGGCCATGGGTGGCACCGGAGAACCGTCCATCGGTCACCAGGGCCACGGAATCGCCGAGCCCGGCACCGTTGAGAGCGGCCGTGACGGCCAACATTTCTCGCATGCCTGGGCCGCCGCGCGGGCCTTCGTAGCGGATGATGACCACATCGCCCGCAACGATCAGTCCTTGCTGCACGGCTTCAAAGGCGGCTTCTTCCCCATCGAAAACCCGGGCGGGCCCTTGATGGTTACGGCGATTATGACCAGCGACTTTGGCCACGCAGCCATCGGGAGCGAGAGAACCTCGAAGAATCGCCAAGCCGCCCTGGGGTTGCACCGGCGCATTTGAGGGGCGAACCACGGTCTGGTCGGGGGCATCCTGCGCACCTCTCACGAGTTCGCCCACGCTAACGCCGTGGACTGTCTTGGCATTGGTGTGCAGTAAACCCAGTTCGAGCAGGCGTCTGCCAACGATGGCGATGCCGCCAGCGCGATGCAGATCGGCAGCGACGTAGCGGCCCCAGGGTTTGAGATCCGCCAGGATGGGGGTGCGCGCGCTGATGCGGTCGAAGGCTTCCAGTTCGAAAGGAATGCCTGCTTCTCGGGCCAATGCCGTGAAATGCAGCACCGCGTTGGTGGAACCGCCCGTGGCGGCTACGGCAGCGATGGCATTCTCGAAGGCTTCCAGGGTCAGGATCTGGCTGGGGCGAAGATCCGCCCGCACCAGATCCATGAGGAGGCGCCCGGCCGCCTGGGCCAGGGCTGGGCGGGCTGGATCCTGAGCGGGAAGACCCGCGCTGCCCAAGGGCGATAGGCCAAGAATTTCGAAAGCGGTGGCCATGGTATTGGCGGTGAATTGCCCCCCACAGGAGCCTGCACCAGGACAGGCATTGTTTTCCAGGCGCTTCAATCCGGCATCATTCAAGGTGCCCCTGGCGTGTGCGCCCACGCCTTCGAAGACATCCTGGATGGTCACATCGGTCTCATCCACACAGCCGGGTGCCGAAGGACCTCCGTATAAAATAAGCCCAGGAATATCCATGCGTGCAAGGGCCAATGCGACACCTGGCTGTGTTTTATCACAACCAGATAAGGCGATTAATCCATCAAACGGATAAGCACGACAAACAAGCTCAATTGAATCCGCGATTAAGTCACGGCTTATTAAAGAAGCCTTCATGCCATCCGTACCCATGGTAATTCCA
>JAUYES010000314.1 GCA_030691225.1 Holophaga sp.
CCACGCCGATGATTTCGGCACTCAGACTTGGGAGCGGGGCAAGGCCATGCTGGTGCTGCGCCCGGACCGGGTCGCCATGCAGGACGCCACGGCGCAGATGGCCCTGCTTCAGTTCATGCAGTCGGGCCGCAAGCGGGTGGCCGTGCCCAGTTCCATCCATTGCGATCACTTGATTCAGGGCAGGGATGGCGCCGAAAAGGATCTGCCCAGGGGTCTGGATGAAAATCAGGAGGTCTTTGCCTTCCTCTCCTCCGCGGGCAAGAAATACGGCATCGGCTTCTGGAAGCCGGGCGCGGGCATCATCCATCAGGTGGTGCTGGAAAACTATGCCTTCCCCGGTGGCTTGATGATCGGCACCGATTCTCATACACCAAACTCCGGTGGCCTTGGTTTCATGGGCGTAGGTGTTGGCGGCGCCGATGCGGGCGAGGTGATGGCTGGCCTCGCGTGGGAAGTTCTTCATCCCAAGCTCATCGGCATCAAGCTCACGGGCCAGCTCTCGGGTTGGGCCTCTTCCAAGGACGTGATCCTCAAGATTTGCGGCCTGTTAACGGTGAAGGGCGGCACCAACAAGATCGTGGAATATTTCGGCGAAGGCGCTGAGAGCCTGAGCTGCACCGGAAAGGCCACCATCTGCAACATGGGCGCTGAGTTGGGTGCCACTAGTTCGGTATTTCCCTTCGACGCCAAGATGGCGGCCTACCTGAAAGGCACCAACCGCACCGATATCGCCGAATTGGCCGCTCAGCAGGGTGATCTCTTGCGGGCCGATCCCGAGGTGCTGGCCGACCCTGCGAAGTATTTCGACGAAGTGATCGAGATCGATCTTTCCACTCTGGAACCCCAGGTGGTGGGACCTCACACACCTGATCTGGCCCGGCCCATTTCCGCCATGGCCGCCGAAGCCAAGGCCAAGGGCTATCCCATGGAACTGCGGGCCACACTCATTGGCAGTTGCACCAATGCCTCGTACGAAGACCTTAGCCGAGCCGCCAGTTTGGCGCGTCAGGCCCTGGCCGCGGGTCTCAAGGCCAAGGTGCCACTCTTCATTTCACCCGGTTCCGAGCGGGTGTATCGCACCATGGTGCGGGATGGTTTCCTGGAAACCTTCCAGCAGATGGGCGCCATCGTGCTCACCAATGCCTGCGGGCCCTGCATCGGCCAGTGGCATCGGTCCGATGCCGTGCCGGGGCGGGCCGATTCCATCATCAGCACCTTCAATCGCAACTTCCCGGGTCGAAACGATGGTGTGATGGAAACCCATTCCTTCCTGGCCGGGCCCGAAGTGGTGATGGCCTACGCGTTTGCGGGGAGCTTTGCGGTGGACCCTGTCCATGGCGAGTTGGAGGGTGGCTTCCGCTTTACGGCTCCCCAGGGCGATGAACTCCCGCCCAAGGGTTTCGCTTTGGGCGACGATGGTTTTGTGGCCCCCGCAGAGAACGGCGATGCCATTACCGTTGAGGTTGCACCCGATAGCGAGCGCATCAGCCTGCTGGCGCCCTTTCCGAGATGGGATGGCGAGGATTTTGAACAACTGCCTTTGCTCTTGAAGACCAAGGGCAAGACCACCACGGACCACATTTCACCTGCGGGCAAATGGCTGCGGTTCCGGGGTCACTTGGATCGCATCAGCGACAACATGTTCCTGGGCGCCGTGAATGCCTTCACGGGCGAAGCGGGGAAGGGCATCAACGTTGAAACCGGGGAAGGGGGTTTGACCTTTGCCCAGATCGCGCGCCAATACAAGGCCAAGGGGCTCGGCTCCGTTGTGGTGGGCGATGAAAATTATGGAGAAGGCAGCAGCCGCGAGCATGCGGCCATGTCGCCCCGGCATCTGGGGGTAAAGGCTGTCATCGTGCGGAGCTTCGCCCGCATTCATGAAACCAACCTGAAAAAGCAGGGCATTCTGCCGCTAGTTTTTGTGGATCCAGCGGAGTGGGAGAAGGTGGAGGCCACGGATCGCATAAGCATCGTGGGGCTCGGGGACTTGGCACCCGGTAAGCCGGTAACCGTATGGCTTCAAAAAGTGGATGGTAAGGTGGTCAATATTCAGACCAAGCACAGCCTGACCGCAAAGCAGATTGAGTGGTTCAAGGCGGGTTCCGCCCTGAACGCAGTCGGCAACGCGTAAAGCATCCTCAGCGGAGACACCCATGGCCAACCCAGCAAAAGTGGAAGTAGATGGCAAAGTCTTCGAGTTCCCGGTTATCGAGGGAACCGAGGGTGAAAAAGGCATCGATGTGCGCGATCTGCGCGCCAAGACGGGCTACATCACCTACGATGAGGCCTACGGCAACACCGGCAGTTGTCAGAGCAAGGTGACCTTCATCGATGGTGAAAAGGGCATTCTCCGCTACCGGGGCATTCCCATCGAGGAACTGGCCCACGGTTCGACGTTTGTTCAAACGGCCTACCTTTTGATTTTTGGAAAGCTGCCCACCGAGGCCGAACGGCAGCATTTCTCGGGCCTTTTGACCAAGTACCAGATGATCCACGAGGATATGAAATTCCATTTCGAGGGTTTCCCCTCGGGCGCCCATCCCATGGCCATGCTCTCGGCCATGATCAACGCCGCTGGGTGTTTCATCCCTGAAGTTATGGGACGCTACGATCCTGCGGTCTTCGAACACCAAGCGGCGCGGCTCATCTCCCAGGTCCGCACCCTGGCTGCCTACGCCTACCGCAAGTCCATGGGGTTGCCCAGCATCTACCCCAAGCGGAAGTACATGTACACCGAGAATTTCTTGCACATGATGTTCTCGGAGCCGGACGAGGACTATCACCTGAATCCTGCCGTGGTGGATGCTCTTGATCTGATCTTCCTGCTTCATGCGGATCATGAGCAGAACTGC
>JAUYES010000331.1 GCA_030691225.1 Holophaga sp.
GAACAGCGCCAAGGCCATGAGGTCGTGCTCGGCTTCGGCGATTGTTGCGCGCGCATGTTGGAAATGCAGGCCGAAGCAGGCATCACCCGCACCCAAGGCATTAACTGCTGCGAAATCCTTTTGGGCAAAGACCGCTACCGAGCCCTCCGCAAAGAAGGCATCTTTTTCTTTTTGCCTGAATGGGCGCATCGCTGGCAGGAAGTCTTCGAAAAGGAACTCGGCCTGAACGCCACCAATGCCCGGGATCTCATGCGGGATATGCATACCCGGCTCATTTACCTGGATACCGGCCTGGTGCCGATTCCCACCCACGAGCTGCAGGCCGCCTCCGAATATACGGGGTTGCCGTGGGAAACGATGGCTGTGAATCTCGAGGCACTGCGGAGCAACTTAGAAAAGGCATTATCCCCCAGGAGTCCCCTTGGATAACGGCTTCCAAAAAGCTCGGGGCAAAGACACCGCCGCCGTTCAATTCATGGTCTTCGACATTCTCGAAAACCTAGTCAACCTCTCGGAAAACCCAGGGCGCCTAGGCTCCTATTTCACCCAGCAGGTGCGGGAATTGGTCGGCGCCCGCGTGGTGGCCATCCTCCGCCCCACAAGCGAAGGACCCGGCCATGATCATGCCCTGCTGGCCATCGAACCTCAGCGGCATGCCACCCCCGACACCCTTGCCCTATTGGAAAAACTGGCCCATCGGGCCCATGAGGAAGCTGGTTCCGTTCTTTGGCAGGGGCCAACCATCCCGGAATCCGTTCAAGCCCTGCTCGACTCCGCCGGGTTCAATGGCGCCATGATCCTACCCCTGCGGGTGGGAAAACGCCAAGTGGGCATGGTGGTGGTCCTACATCTCCTGGATATGCAACGGAATGAGGAGACCCTCCGAGCCCTGGAGATCCTTGCGCCCGTGGCTGCGCTGGTCATCCAGAACGCCATCTTTTTCGAATCCCAAGAAGCCGAAATCCAGGCGCGCATCCAGGATCTTCGCGAGCACGAGATGCGCCACCGCACCATTCTGCAAACCGCCCTGGATGGTTTCTGGCTGGTGGACCTGGAGGGGAGGCTGCTGGAAGTCAATGAGACCTATTGCCGCATGAGTGGCTACTCCGAACAGGAGCTCTTGACCAAGTACATCTCCGACCTGGAGGCCAATGAGTCTGCGGAGGATACGGCAGTCCACATTCGGACCGTCATGGAGATGGGCGAAATGCGCTTTGAATCCAACCACCGACGAAAGGATGGAAGCCTTTTCCAGGTCGAGATTAGCGTCCAATTCCAACCCGCCGAAGGTGGAACGCTTGTCGCATTTTTGCGCGACATCACTGAGCGCAATCGAGCCTTGCAAATAACTCAGAAACTCCAAGCTCAGCTGCAGCAATCGCAGAAAATGGAGAGCCTGGGAACCCTGGCGGGCGGGGTGGCTCACGATATGAACAACGTGCTGGGCGCAATTCTCGGCCTGGCCTCAGCCAACGTAGACACGCAGCCACCGGAAAGCCCTATTCGACGGGCCTTGGAGACCATCATCAACGCGGCCGACCGCGGCGGAAAAATGATTAAAAGCCTGTTGAGTTTTGCGCGCCAGAGTCCAGAAGAAATTCATGTGCTGAATCTCAATGACATCCTGCAGGAAGAAGTTCGGATGTTGGAACGCACGACCTTCGCCAAGGTGGAGTTGACCATGGATCTGGCCACGGAACTGCGCCCGATAAAGGGTGACGCCAATGCCCTGACTCACGCCTTCATGAATCTTTGTGTTAATGCGGTGGATGCCATGGCCGACAACGGCCTCCTGACCCTGCGAACCCGCAACGTGGACCAGGCCTGGGTCGAAGTAATCGTGGAAGACAACGGCTCCGGCATGACGCCCGAAGTCATGGCCAAGGCCATGGAGCCTTTCTTCACCACCAAAGAAACCGGCAAGGGCACCGGGCTCGGCTTATCCATGGCCTACAGCACCGTGATGGCTCACCGCGGACAAATGGATATTCAGAGCAACCCCGGCCAGGGCACCCGTGTGCGCATGCGCTTCCCCGCCTGTGAGGCCGAGGCCATTCATTCGGCGCGACTGGGCTCAACCCAAACCGAACCCAGACCTGTAGTAATGCAGGTCCTGCTCGTGGACGACGATGAGCTGATCCAAAATTCAATGTTGGCAATCATGGAAGCCCTTGGCCACCATGCCACCGGCGTGTGTAGCGGCGAGGAAGCCCTGACCAAGCTTGAAGCCGGCTTTCAACCTCATGTCGTAATCCTGGATATGAATATGCCGGGATGGGGCGGGGCCGGCACATTACCGCGCTTACGCGCCCTGAACCCCACCGTGCCGGTGCTCCTGGCCACAGGTCGCGTGGATCAAACCGCTCTAAATCTCGCCGCCGCCCACCCCTTTGTCACCTTGTTATCCAAACCCTTCAGCATGAAGGATCTCCAGCAGCGGCTGGCCGAGCTTAAAAAAGGCTGACGGACTGATGGAGCGAACTCTAATCCTCGGCGCGGTGAAACCCTGTGAAACAAAGACTTTCACCGCCAAAAGTAAAGGCGGAATACCATTACCTTTGTCCACTGAATCTCATTCCAGGATGTAATCCCACTATGCAAATCCTTGTCGCCGATGATGATCCCCTGCTTCGAGCCATGGCGCTCAGAGTTCTCGAATCCGAAGGCTACGAGGTACTGCTTGCGAAGGATGGTGTCGAGGCTCTGGAGCTTTTCACTCAGCATGTCCCCGATATCGTTCTGACCGACTACGCTATGCCCAACCTCAATGGGCTAGAAGTCTGTCGGGCCATTCGAGCCCATCCCAACGATCACTATGTCGCGGTGGTGATGCTCACGGGTCAGGCCACCAGGGAGCTAATGCAACAGAGCCTGGACGCGGGTGCTATTGAATTCCTGACCAAGCCCTTCGAGCCCGAAGAATTGAAATCGCGGGTGAGAAACCTTGCCGAGTTGGTGCGCTTTCACAACCGTTTGGTGGAACAAAAAGCGCGGAACGACGAAGAAGTCTCGGTCGTGAAGTATTTGCTCGAGCGCTACAAGGCCATTGGGCGCACCACCATGCCGAACTGTTTCGCCATGGAGACCTTGCATACCAATCGCATCAACGGCGATATCTGCCTGTACCGGCAGGGCCTGCCAGGAATTCACTTCGGCCTGATCTGCGATGCCACCGGAAACGGGCTCTTGGCCGGTGTCTCCACACTGCCCGTAGCGGAAACATTCCTCGGCATGGTGACCAAGGACATCCCGCTGCAGGTCATCTATCGCGAGATCAACGACAAACTGCGGCGGATCCTGCCGGCGGATCGGTTCGTTTGCACCCTCATATTTCGCATCAATACCCATCAGAACACGCTCAGCATCGTGAATGCGGGAATGCCAGACGCCTGGCTCCTGCGAACGGATGGCACCATCCGCACCTTCCCTTCCACCCAGCTGCCTGCAGGAATTCAGGAGGTTCGCACCGGCGAGGTTTCCATCGTGGAAACCAGCATTGCCAAAGGTGATCGTTTCTTGGCTTTCAGTGATGGTTTGCTGGATCTTTTCCCTCCCCAATACATTCGCCAACACCTTTTGCAAGATCTTCTGGCCTTACCCAGCCAAGAGCACCACCAGCGCATCCGCGAAAAGATTCTTGAACAGCTTGAGAATCTCGACCCAGTCGATGACATCAGCTGGGCGCTTTGGGAGGTTCCCCATCCGCACATCGTCACCATGGAAGAGTTCTCTCCTGATATTGATCCAGCCCTTTTGGTGGCGGGCCTTCAGGTGACTTTTTCCTTCAACCCCCGCTACCACACCATGCGCGGTATGTTGCCCAGTGTGCTCAGCCTGTTAACCAACGAGGGTGTTGATCAGGACACTACCCAATTACTAGCCCTGCTGCTCTCGGAGGCCATGGCCAACGCCGTGGATCACGGCATTCTCGGAATGGATTCCACCATCAAGGATATCGAAGGGTTCGAAGCCTACGACGAACAGCGGAAAACCGCACTGGCCAGCCTTGCCATGGGCGAAGTGACCGTAACCCTGACTCTGCAACACGATCGCCGACCCGAACATCCTTTGCGGCAAATTGATGTGGCGGTAAAGGATTCCGGTACGGGTTTCGATTGGCGAACATGGCTTTCAAAAAAGAATGCCGATTCCGAACAGAGCCACGGGCGCGGACTGGCCATCCTGCGAGCCCTTTCTTCGGATTTCCGCTTCAACGATGCAGGGAATGGCATCAGCTTCCGCGTGCATTGCCTCATGAAGAGCAGCTAGCCCGGAATCCCGTCGATCAGCGATATAAGGTTTCCCCAGGTTCAGGCCAGACTCGTCAAGGCGTTGCGGAGTTCCTCCATGTGGTAGGGCTTATGGAGAAGGGCCGTAACCCCCTCGGAGAGTTTGACTGCGAGCCGCGGATCACGCTGCCAAGCTCCCGTTGAGAAGAGAATCTTCAAGGATGGATTGAGCCCACGCAGCTTGGTAAAGGCCTCAATGCCACCCATCACCGGCATATCGAGATCCAGGATCACCAAGCCAACACGTTCTGCATGGGTCAGGTACAAGCACAGGGCCTGCTCGCCATTTTCCGCCTCGAGGACTTCGCGATGCCCCAGTAGTTCCAACATTCCGCGAATGCATTCCCGCAGCACAACGTCATCTTCGGCAATGAGCACTGTCCCTGGAAAGACAGGATTGGGAGTGCGGGCAACGTGTTCAAGCACTGCTGTTTGCCGTGGGGTGGCGAGTGGCAGCAAAATCTGGAAACAGCTCCCATGGCCCAGTTGCGAAGTCATGCGTATGCCACCGCCGTGGGCTCGCACCGTGCCCTGGACCGCCGAAAGACTCATGCCTCTGCCCATGAACTTCGTCGTAAAAAAGGGATCAAAAAGGCGCGAAAGAAGTTCTGGAGCAATGCCGCAGCCTGTGTCCTTAATCTCTAGGATCACGCAGTCCCCAGGCTTCAAGAGATCCCGCTCCACCCAGCCCTCGGATTGGATTTCATCAGCAGTAAGCAGAACATAAGCCGTGCGGAGCGTTACGGTTCCACCCCCCTCGGTCATGTCCGCAATGGCATCGAAGGCATTCGCGACCAGATCAAGCAAAAGGCGCTTCAAGAGCCTTCGATCAGCGTTGATGGGCAGCGTTCGCTCCTCCAACTCATAGCGAAGGGAATCACCCTGGCGACTCAAGGTGCGAAGGGTCATAGCCGAATCAAGAATCAACGCATTCAAATCGAGGGGCTCGGTCGCCAAAATAGGATTCCCCGCATAGTCGCGCATTCGCTCCAGCAGAGGTTTCGCACATTGCAGAGCCTCCTCCATGCAGGCCAAGTTAGGGTTAATGGTGGAGTCCTGGCCTTGTTTGACCTGAACCAGTTCCAGCTGCGCCTGAATCACCATGAGCAAATTGCTGAAGCTATGCGTGATGCCCCCGAGGGCGATGGCGAGGCTATCGCTTTTCTGGCTGCGGGCGGCATCTTCCTCCATGCGCCGCAGAAGCGTCACATCCTGCGTGCTGGCGATGACGCCCTGGATCAAGGGATGGTCGAGCTGCCGACTCAGGGTTGTGCGCACCCAACGCCAGGTGCCATCCCGATGCAGGGCGCGAAATTGAATCAGTGCGTTGGGTTCGCCCTTTTCGACAAAAGCTTCGAAACTGGACCGAACCTCCGCTTGTTCATCGGGATGGGCGCAGGTCCACCAGGGACGACTGCGCCGTTCCTCAAATGACCCTCCGTGAAACTGAAGGGCGCAATCCGATTCGTAGATGGCAAAACCATCGGAATCCAAAACGCACAGGCTATCGGCGCTGTAGCGAATCAGGGCCTCGGCGTGCTCCAACCAGCTTGAAACACCCTTTTGAAACCCAGCGTGTTCTGGCGGAATTTCAATTCGATTCGTTTCGCGGGGCGTTGCGTGGAGCGGTTGAAAAAAGTCTCCCAGTGTAATGCCCAGGGAGCGGCAGAGATCGATCAGGGTATCTAGGCGAGGAGAAACCTGATCGAGTTC
>JAUYES010000339.1 GCA_030691225.1 Holophaga sp.
AAGGCCTGACCGTGGGCTTCTAAGGCCGATTCTCGGTCACCCCGTTCCGCTAATCGCTGAGCGTAAGCGGTGATGGCCCGCATTTCGTCCATGCGATTGCCCGCGACCTGGGCACTCATCCGAGCCCACTGAAAGAGCGGCTCGGCAGGCTGGGCGCCCAGCTTTGCCACACACCGGCCATACATCAGCACGGCAGGGCCAAACTCTGGATAGCGGTATGCCACGGGGCGAATCATGGGCTCTGCCGCCTTGAAATCGCCTTTTAAAAAGAGTTCAGAGGCCTGTGAATACTGATCCAGGGAGGCCGGATCAAGGATTTCCAGGGTTCCAAGGTCGCGATTACCTAAGGGATCCACGGCCTTCACCAGCACTCGGGCCGTTTCCTGCGGAAGTAGTGCTTTGCCATGCAGGCTATTCGCTCGAATGGGTATTTGGCCGCGGGTACGCAACTTCCCGGCGCCGTCTCGCAGTTCAAAATAAAACAGGACCGAGTCGGCTTCACCCTTTTGCAGTCGACCAACCACATGCAGATCGGCCCCGACGGCGGTCGCCACTTGCCGCATCTGGTTGTCGGAAAGACCCTTCGTCCAATCCAGGCGCAGACGCTGGGTCGCGCGGAGCAGATCCTCCTCGGCAATACCCGCCAAACGTTCGGCCCGACTCAGGCTGCGCACGATTTGTTCGGGTAGCACCCAGTGGGTGTAGGCCTTGAGTTCCTCGTTTCCCGTCGCATTCACCACGGGAAAGATGGCAATGCGGGCGGGGTGATCCTTGATCAGATCGGCGGCTACGCCGCGCCCAAAAAATACGTAGCCAAACCCACCGACCCCCACGGCCGTGGCCAAAAGGGCGGCCACCCAGCGCCCCGTGCGCTTGGGATGCAAATGAAGATGCAGCACTTTGACCAGGGTTGCCGCCGTGGGGCGCAGGGCGGGGTCTGGTTTGAGCATCTGTTCCAAAAGGACTCGGAGTTTACGGGAAAGAGGTCGGAGCGGTGCGGGTCGACGATGGTTTTCCAGCACCGCCTGCATGTGTGCCAGCCCATTTCCCGGGAAGGGGGATTCGCCGAAGATGGCTTCCCAGATCGTGATGCCCAAGGACCAGATATCCGTGGGTGAATTCAGGGCTTCACTTCGGATCTGTTCGGGCGAGGCGTAGTGAGGGCTGCCCACAAAGGCGCCTTCCACCGTCAAGGTGTCCTTGCGAGTGGAGTGTCCCACTGGCAATGGTCCAGAGTAGACACCGGTTTCCATATCGCCGCCCAAGGCATCCGCGAGGGGTCGAGAGGGAAGGGCCTGCGATAGATGCTGTTCCGAGGGTGTGGGTAATTCGCCAAGGCTGCCACTGCTGCGGGCGAGACCAAAATCGAGGATCTTGAGCCTGCCGTCCGCGTCCAGCATCAGGTTGGAGGGTTTCAAGTCGCGGTGCACCAGCCCCTTTTCGTGGGCGGCGGCCAAACCCTCCGCGGCTTCGAGCCAAACCTGAAGGCATTGCTGAAGCGAAAGAGGTGCGGGAATGTGATCCAGGGTTTGGCCCTGCACCCATTCCATGGCGAGGTACACCCGGTCGCTGTGGGTCACGATGTCATGCACCTGCAGAATGCGAGGGTGATTCAACTGGGCGAGCGCCATGGCCTCGTGGCGAATGCTGGCCAAGGCGTTTTCATCCGCAGCAACATCAGTGGGAATGGATTTCAGGGCGACCCACCGCTCCAGCAACGTATCCCAAGCCTGGAATACCTCTCCCATGCCCCCGCGACCGGCCAACTGCTCGATGCGGAAGCGCCCCACCGTATCCCCAGGCATCAGCCTGGACTTGGGAAACGGTTCCGGCGCCACATCGGGCCGGGTCGTGGAATCGGGATCAGGGAAGGTCATCGTGAGCGTGGCTCCAGACAGGAAGCGAGAAGGTACCCCATCCTATCGGTCACGCAAGGCTCAGCCTTAGGATTTCACCACCGCCAGACGCTCCACGGCGGTCATTACCCGCAAAATATTGCCGCCCCAGATCTTGGCGATGGCCTTGTCGGAGTAGCCACGGCGCACGAGTTCCACGGTGATATCGGGGAGTTGGGTGACGTTGGTGCAATCGCGCAGGCCTCCGCCGCCATCGAAATCGGTGCCGATGCCGACGTAATCAATGCCGATGACCTTGACGATGTGATCGATGTGATCCACGGCGTCTTTGATGGTGGCCTTGTCATTGGGGTAACTGTTTTCCATGTCTTCCCATTCCTGCTCAAGTTCGGCGAGGACTTTGGGGTCTTTGATATTGTCCCAGCCGCCCAGGGCGCGGGCTTTCTGGTAGAGCGCCTGCTGCAGTTTGTCGCGCTCGCTGTTCTTGGGGCTGGCCTTGATGTAATCGCTCAGGATACAGAGCTGAATCACGCCACCGTTCTTTTTTAGGGCGCGCAATTGGTCGTCAGTGAGGTTGCGGGGATGATCGCACACTGCCCGGGCGCAGGAGTGGCTAGCCAGCACGGGGGCCTTGGTGAGGGCCATGACATCGTAGAATGATTTTTCGCTGATGTGGCTAACATCCACCATCATCCCGAGTTGGTTCATGCGCTGGACGACCTTGGCACCTAGTGCGGAAAGGCCGCGATCGAGCGGGTCCTTTTCATCGGTGCTGGAATCGCAAAGGTCGTTATCGGCGGTGTGGGCCAGGGTGATATAGCGAATGCCCCGTTGGAAGAAGACATCGACATTGGCGACCTCCTGTCCTAATGGGTAGCCATTTTCGAGCCCCAGGAAAATCGCCCGCTTGGTGGTGAGGCGGATGCGTCGTGCATCGGCGGCGGTGGTGGCGAGTTCGGCTTGGGCCTTGTGCTGGCCGAACATCGCATCCAGGTGGTCTAGTTGGGTGAGGGCCTTGCGCTTGGCCTTGGCATCGCCTTCCACAGTGCGGGGCCCTTGGCCCACGAACACAGCGAAGAAGCTGGCGGTCAGGCCGCCTTCCTTCATACGCGGGAAATCCTGGCAGCCTGAACCGCGCGTATTGGGCTCATGGCGAACGCCGATATCCCAAGTGCCGCCCAGGCGCATGGGCGTGTCGCAATGCGTGTCCACGGTGAGCAACCGGTGGTGGAGCTTGAGGGCGCGCCGGGTGATGGCATCGGGCGTTTTGGCCAAGAGAGTCAAGGATAGAGCCGTCATCAAGCAGGGCAGAGCACGCACAGGGACCTCACAGCGAAACGTATCGCATTACGATGGTAGCCCATGGAAACGCTGCGGAGCCTTCATTCCTCCCCATCTTTCTCCGTGTTATCCGTGTCTTCGTGGTGAATCATCTTTTCGTTGCGGCCGCCCTTCGCTTACCGCGGGTCACGAAATAAACCGGCACGCCCAGGGCAACAATTCCGAGACCGGGCCAGGTGAAGGCCGGTTTGTAAATCAGCAGCGCGCCCATGATGGCCAGTGCGCCGATCAAATAGAGCGCGGGCAGCAAGGGATAGGCAAAGACCTTGACGGGGCGATCGAGGTCCGGGCGTTTCACGCGCAGGACCATGACGCCCAA
>JAUYES010000358.1 GCA_030691225.1 Holophaga sp.
AAGCGCTTCAAAGACTTGCTTGGTCACGGAGTCGGCATTAGCACCGCATTCGATGGCGGATTTGTTGTAATCGATCTGGCTGCTTTCTTCCATGGCCATGGCTTTTTTGAGCATGGCGGTGGGTTCAGTGATGGCTTCCACGGGCCCGGCGGCGGCCATTTTGACTTCGCCCTTCAGGAACAGGATGCGCTCCGCGAGTTTCTCGACATGGATCATTTCCTCAATGGCCGTTCGCTTGAACAGCATGGAGAGGGGCGCGAGCCCTTGATCATCGAGATGGAAATGGAAAAGCATGTACTGGTGAACGGCCTGAAGTTCATCGGCCAGCGCGTGATTTAGAAGGGCGATGCTTTTGCTGCGATCCATGGTGTCTCCTTGTGAGGGTCCGGTGCCAATAGTGCCTTGCTTGGCATTGCCCATGATCCTCCCAACTCGCCGGGGCGGCCAGTGCTGTTGATCAAGGTGGAAGGAGATTCTCTGTAAACGGATATCAAGCTCCTTCGTAGCGGTAGAAACTCCCAGGATTGGAATTTATATGGCACCAGCCGTCGATGCGAGCTCTCCTCCGGATCTGGAGATCCAGACTTTGAAGGCAAATTTTTTGTGGGATCTCTTGAAGCGAGAGCTTGGGCGAGACGCGTTTCCAGGCCTTCTTCAAGCCCTGGTGATGGTATGGCTCATCGGTAAGGCCCAGCCCATCTTGGCGTATCTGATCGCTGGACCATTCATTCGGTTGGAATGGTACGGGATGACTTCTGTGGCACTGGCGACTGCCGTTGTTCTTTCGTCCCTGTCTGCCCCTCTATTGGGTCGGTTTTGGGGCCAACGCCGCTTTCGCGAAATGCTTGCACTTCGGTCGGTACCATGGCGAAGCTGGCCGTCCATTGTGGTGGGTGCGCTTGGTATCGAACTGTTCACGATCTGCCTGCTTCTGGTGATGCTGCAAACCAAACTGATTTCCATCGACCCTTCGAGTAATAGCCCAGGTGATGGAATGTACGGTGGATTATTGGCGATCGTGGGTGCGCCCATTTGGGAAGAATTCGTGTTTAGGGGAATCATCTTGGGTGGTTTTCTCAAGCACTATCCCAAATGGTTCGCCATTCTCGCGAGTGCAATCCTTTTCGGCGCAGGTCATGGAAATCTAGGCCAATTTGTTTCGGCAGGGACGTTTGGCCTTTTTGCGGGATGGTTGTTTGTGGAAACGGGCTCTCTATGGCCATGTCTTTTCGCCCATGCATTTGGCAATACCTTTGTCAGTGCGGCACCCGACTCTTTGGCGACGGCCCTAGGGCTTCAGCTTGGTGGTTGGCCAGCCACAGGGTCTTGGTTTTTGGCTATGGGTCTGCTCGCACTGGGAATCGTGGGGCTGTTAAGGACCCAAGGGCGCTTGAGCTTCCACGATCGCGAGAGCCTGACCTAAGGAAGCGCGAGGTATCCTGAAGATTCGGGGCAACTCGATTCTTTCGTGAGGTACTCCCATGATCCAGGGTCCTGTGGTGCTCCTGATTCTCGATGGCGTGGGCGATGGTGCGCGCAATTCCTTCGACGCGACCTTTCGAGCCGGTATGCCCAACCTAACGCGGTTGCGGAGTTGCTACGCCGCCACTCAGCTGCAATCGGGCGGCGAATTTGTGGGCCTGCCCGAGGGCCAATTCGGTAATTCCGAAGTGGGCCACATGAACCTGGGTGCGGGTCGCGTGGTGTGGCAGGAACTGACCCGCATCGATGCCGCCATCAAGAAGGGCACCTTCCGCCAGAATCCGGCCATGGGGCAATTGCTCGCCGAACTGAAGGCTTCCGGCAAGCGGCTCCACCTTATGGGGCTCGTGAGCCCTGGCGGCGTTCACAGTCATCAGAATCATCTCGTGGCGCTGGCTCAATGGGCCCAAGCCGAGGGCGTTCCCACTGTCATTCACGCCTTTTTAGATGGCCGCGACACGGCCCAAAAGAGTGCCGATGGCTTCCTGGCGCAGCTGAGCGATGACCTTCAACCTTGTCCTTTGGTGAAGATCGGTTCGCTCTGTGGCCGCTACGTGGTGATGGATCGGGATAAACGTTGGGAGCGCGTGGTTCGAGCGTGGAAGTTGTTGGTGGATGGGGAGCCCGAGTTCACGGCTACCGATGCCGCGGCTGCCATAAAGGCTGCCTACCTTCGCGGGGAAACGGATGAATTCGTGAGCCCCACGGCCACGGCGGATTTCCAGCCCATTCTGGATGGTGACGGCGTCATCTTTTTCAATTTCCGCGCCGACCGCGCCCGCGAATTCAGTCACGCCCTGGTGGACCCCGCCTTTGATGGTTTTGCGCGGACCCGCCTCCCCAAGGCGAAACTCGTCACCTTCACGCAGTACGAGCAGGATCTGGATCCCTACGTGAGCGTGGCCTACGCGCCCCAGAATCTCACCAATATCCTGGGGGAACTGGTGGCCGAGCGCGGCTGGAAGCAGCTGCGCACGGCGGAAACCGAGAAATACGCCCACGTCACCTTCTTCTTCAACGGTGGGCGCGAGGAACCCTTCGCAGGCGAGGAACGCCGTCTGGTGCCCAGCCCGAAGGTTGCCACCTACGACCTGATGCCGGAAATGAGCTGCCATGAAGTGACCCGAGGCCTGGTGGAAGCCATTCGCAGCAACCACTTCCGCTTCATCGTGTGCAACCTCGCCAACGGCGACATGGTGGGTCACACCGGTGATCTGAGCGCGGCCGTTATGGCCTGCACCATCGTGGATGATGCCGTGCGTCAGGTAGCCGATGCCGTGTTGGCAGCAGGCGGCGCGTTGTTCGTGACCGCTGATCATGGCAATGCCGACTGCATGCGCGACGAAGCCGGTAATCCCCACACAGCCCACACCTCAAACCCCGTGCCCGCCGTGATCGTGGCCAAAGAATTCGAAGCTCGGCAACTCCGTGCGGGCGGTGCCTTGTGCGACGTTGCGCCGACTCTGCTCGAACTGATGGGTCTAAATCAACCTGCCGAGATGGATGGGCAGAGCTTGTTGCGGCTCAGTGGGAAATCGGAAATTGCTTACTAATACAAGGTTAGGCTACGCATCTCGATTTACGGAGAAATAATGGCTATCGCAAAATCAGCTATTACGCAGCAACAGTACGAAAAGATTTTGCAGTTTGAAGAGGGACACTTTCTCGATTTCAAATCCACAGAGATAACCCCAGGAAAATTATCGCGCCACATTTCTGCATTTGCCAATGCGGACGGTGGTGATTTATATATCGGAATAAATGAGGTTGATTCCACATTTTTCGAATGGAATGGATTCGGAAATCAAGAAAATGCGAATGGACATATCCAGATATTTGAAAAATTATTTCCACTAAGTCAGGACTTTTCATATAATTTCCTTCAAGCACCTAATGCTCCAGGTCTCGTTCTGTTAATTAATATTAGCAAAACTAGAGATATTAAAATTGCATCAGACGGAAAGCCCTATATTCGTAGAGGAGCTCAAAGTCTTGTAGTTG
>JAUYES010000378.1 GCA_030691225.1 Holophaga sp.
ATGGGAGTCGGCAATTCCTCGGGCAGCTGCCCTAACAACTTCCACCGCACCACGCGGTTTCGCAGGCCCCGAAGGTTTCCTGGGCAGGGCAACAGTCCAAGTGAGGGTGGCAAGGGCCCTGAAAGCCCTTCCTCGGCCGCCAGTTGCGCCAAGCATTCCGCCATGGCGACAGGGTATTCATCCAGGGTCGAGATGCGGATCTCCAGGCATCGACCTTGCGCGCCCTCGGGCGGCTCGGCGTGAGCCGCCAAGACTCCGCGAGGATGCAGGCGCAGCCATTCTAAAAGCTCCCCAGACCGGTCGGCATCATCCAAAAAAGCCACACCCCGCCGCCGTGCCACCTCCTGGCCCACTCCGCTCGTACCGCAACCGGCCTCCCCAAAAAACCAAAGGGGCTCCTCGCGGGCGATCAATTCATCCAGGGAACGCCCCCAGCTGGCGAACCCAGGCAGGCTCTCCAGGTGGATCATGGTGCAATTTCCTCGAATGATCGCCAATGCCGATAAAGATTCATGTCCACCAGTCTGCCACGCCTAGGAACAGAATCAGAGGTACCCTGGTTCCATGAGCATCTCCAGCGGTTTCCGTATCTACGTAACCGATCAACTAAGCCAGATCATACCCCTCACAACCCGGGCCATGTTTGGCGGCCTCACCTTCTTTCACGAGGGTCGCGCCTTCGCCCTCATGGCCGAAGAACGGCTCTACTTCAAGGTGGATGATTCCAATCGACCCGATTTCGAGGCCAAAAACATGGGCCCCTTCCTTCCCTTTGGGGATCCCACCAAACCCATGGCCTACTACGAATTGCCTGAAGAAATCTTGGAAGACCTCGACCAACTGGCCCCCTGGGTCCAAAAAGCCCTGAATGTGGCAGCCTCTGCCGCCAAGACCCGCCCAAAAAAGGAGAAGCGATGACAGCCATGACTAGGATCTCCATCCCTCGCCCCGCCACCCACGAATACGCCCCCTTTTACGCCCGCTACATCGAGAAGGTGCCCGAGGGTGATCTTCCGGCCCTACTCGAGCGTCAGGTCGCCGAATTGGAAACGCTCCTAAGTGGCCTGAGTGAAGCCACCGCCCTGCACCGCTATGCGCCCGGCAAGTGGAGCATCAAAGAAACCCTGGGGCACCTGGCGGATGGAGAGCGCATCTTGACGTACCGCCTCTTGCGCAT
>JAUYES010000611.1 GCA_030691225.1 Holophaga sp.
TCGGCGAGCAGGGGCTCTTTGACTTCACCCAAGGGCCGCAGTTGGTACACGGCAGCTTCATAGCCCTGGAGAGGCAGTTCCACCTCATCGCCCGCCTTGAAGAGCGTGGGTGCTACCCAACGCGTGGGAAACACACGCTCCAGCACCAGATCCTTGGCATCCAGAGCTAGGCCATGGGCTGGATCGAGCTTGACCTTCATGGTCTTGGCATTGATATCGGGGTTGCGGAGGGCCAGGAAGCCCTTGTCCTTGCTGAAGTGAACGTGGCCATAGGCCTCGCTCTTACCGGGATCACCGCCCACCATCTCACCGCGTTTGAAGACATCGAAGTTGGCGCGGGCCCATTTCAGACTTTCAGAAAGAACCTTCCACTCGCCTTGGTTGAGAATGTCGGGAGCGATATACAGCTCGTACATCGAGACGCCGCGCGAGAGGTAGAAGACCACTTCGTCGGCGAATTTCGAAAGGGGTTCACCTTTGCCGATGTTCTCGACATCGATGTGGCCCTTGAGAATGCCGTGAGTCATGAGGTTCGAAACGGGGAACCACAGGTCCTTCTTATGGAAGTCCTCATAGAGCACCATGTCGCGGTAGGTGATGGAGCTATCCCGGGTGGAGATGCTGGGCACATCGGCCTCGCCGAAATCGCCGCCATCCATCCAGATCTGATCGGCGAACTTCATCCACCAGGGACTAAGCCACGTGCCACTGGTGATATTGAGGAACATATCCGGATTGATCTTGCGCACGGCATCGCAGAAGCCGATCACGTTTTTCATGGCGGTGCGACGGCTGTAAATGCCTATGGGGCCGCCATTCTTCGGGTTGTTATCCACGAACTGGATGCCATCCCATTTGTAATAGGCCACGCCATCCTTGGCCATATCCGTGATGCGTTTCTGGAAGAGTGCGGCGTATTTCGGGCCCACTACCGACAGCATGTTGCTATCGGTCACTTCATAGCCGTTTTCGCGAAACCAGTCGGCTCGTGTGCCATGAAAGCTATAGCCGCCCGTGGGCCCGTACCAAATTCCTAAGCGAGTATTGGATTTCTTGAGCTCATCGGCCACGGGTTTCAGGCCATTGGGGAACTGTTCCTTGCGCAACACCCAGTCGGATTTGTACACATCCCAGCCGTCATCCAGCACGAAGGCATCCATGGTGATGCCATTTTTTTCGACCATGTTTTCCCGCACCATCTTGGCGATGCGCAGAACGTTTTCTTCATTCATGACTTGGTGAGGCTTCACCCTTGGATATTCCGAAGAGCGCAGGTCGTACCAGCTGTTGTAGAGCGTATAAGGGCGCTGGGGTGTGACCCGGATTGCATCAAAGTATTGAGTGAACCAGCTCTTTACATAGGTGTTGGGCGTGACCGCCAGTACGGCTGTTTCGCCCCACAGCCCATCGAAGCCGATCTGCTCGCCGAATTCCTGGCCGCAGCGCAGGCGCTGCTGGTTGCCATGGGTATCGAAGGCGTTATCCGAAGCAGGCCATTCGAGGCCTGCAAAGGC
>JAUYES010000387.1 GCA_030691225.1 Holophaga sp.
TGAACCCCGACTTCAGAGATCTGTTTGCCACGTTGAACGACGCCCACGCTGAATTAATCATCGTTGGTGGTTACGCTCTTGCGGTGCATGGTGCTCCCAGATTTACCAAAGATCTCGATGTCTGGGTAAGGGCCAATCCAGACAATGCCCGAAGAGTCTGGCAAGCCCTCGATGAATTCGGTGCACCATTTGGTGACCTAAATCTAGAAGATCTGTCCACTCCAGGCATTGTTTTCCAAATGGGGTTGCCACCCAACAGAATCGACATCATCACCGCAATTGATGGCGTCGAATTCCAGGAGGCCTGGGAGCACAAAATCTCATCTGTATATGGCGATCAACCCGTTATGGTTATCGGCTTTGACGAACTTATCCGAAACAAAGAGGCCACGGGAAGACCCCAAGACGCTCTTGATGCAAAAACGCTCCGACAGTCCAAGGCATAATTCCATCGTCGGCCTCTGCTGCCAAACGCAGAGCCTGGGCGGCCCGATTGGCACACCGCTTCGTCCGACCGCTCATCACTTTCCCGCCCGTGATTCGCGTTCCTGGGCACAGTCCCAACCAACTCGTGAAATTCTTCTCCGTCGGAAACCGCGACATGTCTGTGCCGATTTCGCTGATCACGGCCAGCGCCGTGGTCACATCGATGCCATCGATCCGCGTTAGGTCCACGCCACACATCCTGAAGAACAGGCTTCGTAGGTCGAACCGTGGCGCATTGCGGGCCTTGCCACGCTTCTTTCCAGGTGGTGGGTCGCCCTCGCCTGCATTGTCTTCCGCTCTCTCTCAACTTCTCGCTATCTCGGCTTCGCTCAGCATCTCGGTGTAGGTGGCCTGATCCCAAAAGCCTAGACAGGGCCTCCAGTTCTTCACCCCGCAGAAGCCGGAGCAAAGCTTTCGTTTCCGAAAATCAAGGGGCACTCAATAGGCCCAGTAAAGTGTCATCAAGGCGCAGATGGTTGTTATCACGATGGAGATCACGAAGCAGACGGGGATTACTTTGGATTCTTCCCCGATGCGATCGATGGCGGCGGCGGCGTTTTGCAGCTTGGCGGGTGAGATGACGCTGGCTAGTCCACCCCCAATACCGCTGGCGGCGGCCAGCACTAGGCCCGAGGCGCCAATTTTCTCGGCCGTATTCATGTGCAGTTTTGTGAGCATGGCGATGGCGGAAGCCTCGGATCCGCTAATGAATCCGCCCATAAGGCCCAGAAAGGGTGCCACGATAGGATAGGCCTGCTGGAAGAGGCCGGCGCAGGCCACGGCTATTACCTGGACCATGTTTTTGGTGGCGTCCACGAGCACGTAGTCAGAATTCTTGCCGGAGTGGTTGAGGATAAAAGCGATGGCGAAAAATACCGCCGCAGCCAGGGCAGGCCGGGGGGCTCGCTTCAGCCATTTGACAGCGGAAGTCCGAAACTGGGAGGAACTGGGCCGCAGGAAGGGCAGGGCGATGATGGTGCTGAGGAGCACCAGGAAGTAAGCCCGCTTGAACATATCCAGTTCCATGGGGCGGTCTTTGGGGATGATGGACAGCGCCATGGGGAAGTGTTCGGTGAGCCAGGGACCGATTTTGAAGGCTGGCACATTCACCAGGACACAGAGCACCACCAGGAAGAGCCAGGGCGAGGTGGCAGCGAACAGGCTCATGCCCCGCTCGGTTTCTAGATCCTCGGGCGTGAGCACGCTGCGGTCGATAAATGGTTTGCCACGAAGTTTAAGATAGGCCGCCATGACCAGAATGACTCCCAGACCTGCGGCCAGTCCGGTAATGGGGATGAGGTTTAATTGGTTCATGCCAATGGCAATGAAACCGGCACTCATCCCTGCCAAGACCGTGGGGAGCCAGCCCTTGCGGATCATGGGCCACTTACCGACGATCCAGAGCATTCCAAAGGCGATGCAAGTGCTGATGACGGGCATGTAGCGGGCGAAATACATACCCACTTCCTGGGGAGGTCGACCAACGAAGCGGCTGAAGACGTTCAAAGGTTCCGATAGCAGGGCATAAGTGCAGAGGGCGTCATAGCCGATGGCCGGCAGGGCGATGGCCACGAGAGGGCTGTAGCCTAGAGCCAACATGATGGGCGGAAGGATGGAAACGGGCGTGGCTCCCATGGCTGCCAGGATTGTTCCCACGCCGATATTGATAATCATGATCTGGACGACTTGATCTTGGGGGCTCACGGTCTTAACTACCGTCATTACCCGCTTCACCGCGCCGGTTTCCAGCATGATGGTGATCTGAAAAATGGAGGCGGCCACCATCAAAGTGATGGGGAGGCTGGCCACAATTCCCGCCAGGCTGGCTCGCAAAGTCACTGCGAAAGGAGTCTGGAAGAACACCATTGCTACAACAACGGCAGCGACCCATCCCGCTAGGCCGGATAGATCCGCCGCCATTCTGCGCACGACCAGCAGAAGCATGATGATAATCACTGGCAGCAAGGCCAGGAGGACGGTCAGGCCGGTCATTGGATCCCCTTAAAACAGGTGAAGTTCCAAGTATTGCCCGGGGATCCAGGGGCTTGGAAGATACTGCGGTCACAAGAGGTAGGACCTAGATCACAAGATCAAAAAAACGCTATTCGTGAGCCTTGAGATGCCCGCGTTCCACGAGCTTGCCCACTAGGCGCTCGGCGATATCGATAGCGTAGTCGATATCGCCGTCACTAAGCCCACTGCTTCCAGCCGCTGCCATCGAATTAAGCAGAAAAAGCGTGTAGTGCTCGATTCGTCGCAAGTCTGTCGAGAAGGGTGAAACCGGGGTTAAGGGCGCTGGCATGGAGAACCTCCACGCCAAGCATAGGCTCGGGAAAACTTCTTGCGTATCAAATTCAAAAAAGGAGGCTTAGGTGCGTAATTTTCGTAGCCCTAACAAGCCAAAACCCATCAGTCCGGCCAGCGGTGCCACAACGCCCCAAAAACCAGGAATTTCTCCAGCTCGCGCAGCTCCCCCCATTAAGGCTTGGGCTCCCATGAAGAGCAGCCCGGCGATGAGGCTTACCCCTAGCGCCTTCCCACGACCTCCGCGAGGCAGCGGAAAAGCATGGGCCAACACGGCAAACAGCAGGCAGGGGCCCGTGAGCCAATTCAGCATTCGGCCCCAGAGCATGGCTGATCGCTCGGGATCGGGTGCCCATTGCTGCCAGCGGAATAGATCGGAAGTGCTAGCTTCTTCTGCCTTTGCTGTGTCGCGAAGCGATTTGTCGGGGAATAGCCTGGTGGATTCGGGTCCATTTTGCCACTGCAGGGCATTCCAGGGGAGCTCCATGGCGTGGGTATCACCCATCTTCCACTTGAAGAAAATCGGAGCCGCACCCGCAGGCTTCAATGGAAAGCCCCAGCGATCGGATCCATCTAAGTACCAAAGAACGCCTGTGGACCCAAGGTGAAGCCATGGTTTGGTGTAAATTCGTTTGGTCGTTTTGTTTAACATTTGATTGTAAAGATTGTCCGCTCTGGCGATTACCGAAGGTGCTATGACGGCTTGCAAGAGCAGGGTTAATCCCAAGACTCCGAGCCAGGCCCTTGAGCCAGCCCGAACCCATTGAAGCAAACTGATTCCACCAGCACGAAGCGCAACCCATTCGCGGGAAAGTGTTGCTTCTGATAGCGCAAGAACCCCGGCAAATAGGAATGCAATGGGAAGCACAACGGCGAGAAAGGGCGGCAGGTTCCATACCCAGTATTGGAAGAAAACAAGAATAGAGACACCATTTTTGGTTAGATCACCCGCAACGGCGGCGAAATCCAGCAGAAGACTCAGGGTGAGAAAGCTGCCCATGGCCGCACCCCAGTTGCGCCACCAGAGGTTTCGAGTCCAGCGGGAAAGGATATTGCCCTGCCTTTCTCTCTTCACAAATCGCTCGAGAAATTGCACTGGATGAGGCAAAAGACGCTTGCAGCAGGCTAGGGTCTGGCGAGCGACGGGCGCAAAAGCCGTGCGCAATCTTCTTTTAATTAATGCAATGATGCGTTTTAAATATCCCGGCAAGGATCGATGAGGCCGAAGGCGCTGCCAGAGCAACCCGAATCCAACCGCCAAAAAACCTATTGGAAGCGCCAGAATCCCAAAAAGCATATTGGGGTGATTATTTAAAATTAAATTTTCGAAAACCTTATTCAGCAGGTAGTAAATCATGATCACGCCTAGGCTTTTGATCATGGCGCCGCCGTGCTGAAAACGGGGATGTCCCAGGCCAAGGGCTATTCCGAGCAAAAGCAGGGCACAGGTGGCGAAGGGCAGGGAAAATCGACGTCCAATTTCGATGCGTGAGGATGGGCTCGAATCCCCAAATAGAGCCAAAGTTGAAACATATCGGACCGGTGTTGGTGGTAGAACAGATGCCGATGGTGCCGATATCGGTATGGATAAACTCATTGTTTTCTGCTTGATATGGATAATATTTCCATTTTCTTTCTGAATCAAGCAGCCGGCAAGGTCCTTGAACTCAAGGTTGATGGAGGCTAGTTGACCTTGGCTATCGACCCGCGCCCAGTCCATGGACTGAGCGACAAGGTGTTGAACACCTTGAGGGTTGGATTCCATCAGGTGGATTTCACCCGAGGTATCAATCCAAAGTGAATTATTGGGATTATTGGGAGGGAAAAAAGGAGGACCACCGGGTCGAAGAAACCGCGTTTGCGCCTCATCTAGCATTCGGCTTCGAATGGTCTTTTGAATAGAGTTTATCTTTGGAACCAAAAGATGTGCATTTAGGGAAGATATGATAATCAAAGCCGTCGATAGCAAAAGCCACGGGTAAATCAGTGATCGCATCCCAACGCCCAGTCCCTGAGACGCAACCATTTCCGAGCCTTCGGATAAGTGTTGGCTACCAAGGAGACCGCCAAGCGCTGCCGCCATGGGAAAAACCATGGCGAGGATTTCCGGGGCTTGGGTTAGCAAATATGGCGCAACCCAACGGAAAGGTGCCCCCATGGAAAAGATTTCCTTGGAGATCACGATCATCTCCCAAGCGAAAATCAACCCCCCAAAGAGAAGCAGGGCCCCCAGGAAGGGAGCCGACCATCGGCGCAAAAGGTATCGTTTGAGGATCAAAACCACCTGAATTCACTTTCGATAATGTATATTATGTAACCTAGCGTCAAATCACCTTGGCAGCCAGAAGATCATGGATGTGAAGCACGCCAGCAACTTGGTTGCCATCCATCACCAATAAAAAGGTGATCTTGCGAGCTTCCATTAGCTGGGCCGCCTCGATGGCCAAGAGATTGTGTGAAATCCCAGCTGGACTCTTAGTCATGATATCCCGAGCACGAAGGGTAAGTGGATTGGCGCCTGAGCGCTGCGCTTGTTCAACCGCACGGCGAATATCGCCATCGCTGACAACGCCAGCAACCAAACCATCCTCCATGACCGTCGTCATACCTAGTCGACCTCGAGTCATGGAGGCCAAAACGCCCACTAGTTCGGTATTGGAAGTGACCGACGGGAAGTCTGCGTGCATCAACTCGTTTGCTTTCATTAGCCTAGACCCAATATTTCCAGCTGGGTGGAATTGGGCGTAGGTCTCCAGAGTGAACCCGGTATGGACCATATGATGCGCAGCAAGAAGATCGCCCCACACCAACTGAAGCGTGGTGCTGGCCATGGGGGCGAAATTAAGTGGGCACCCTTCCCCGTGGGGAAGTGAATAGGTAAAGCACCAACGAGCCGCCTGTCCCAAGCGACTATCTTTGCGCGCAGTGATGGCTCCGATGGGTACGCCGATGCGAACCAAGCTGGGCACCAGTCGAAGAACCTCCTCACTCTCGCCGCTATTACTCAGAAGCAGCAAGGTGTCATGGGAAGTCACCATTCCTAAATCACCGTGAAGGGCTTCGGCTGGATGGAGAAAAAAACTTGGGCATCCCGTAGAAGCCAGGGTCGCTGCAATTTTTTGCCCCACAAGACCCGATTTGCCCATCCCTGAAACGATCACTCTGCCCTGACTGGCGGCTACATGGGAGGTCCAGGATTCTACCAAAGCCTTGTCCCAGCTGGTTTCCAGGCATTCAAGTGCCGCGCGTGCTGCGATCAAGACGGCCGAAACGGCATCCTGCTTTTCGTCGATGGTTTGTGGTGGAAGCTGCGACACCGGCACTCCTGGAAGGAAATCAAACCATGCTATCACCCGGCTTCTGCTCATGTACCAGCGAGGACGCTAGACTATAGGTGAACGGAGAATCTCATGCTGAATGTTACGGATGTGCGAATCACTAAGATCGAAGGGGATGAAAAGCTGAGAGCTTTCGCGGCCATCGTTATTGATGAGTGTTTTCTTGTGGGCGATCTCAGGGTTGTGGAAGGCGAAGATGGCTATTTTGTGGCCATGCCCAGCAAGCGAAAACGGGATGGGTCCTACAAGGACATTGCCTTTCCGCTGTCGAATGAAGCCCGCGAATATATTGAGCAAAAAGTCCTTCTAGCCTACGAAGCCACCACGGGGAACCGGGCCTTTTCCAGGATCGAGGCCGGTGAAACCCCCACCATTCGTCCGGACCTCCTGACTGTCGAAGAATTCGGATTCACACCAAAGCTGAATCCCTGACTGGACCCAAACCCGCACCCAGGCTAGACTTTTAGATGCTGGGGAGTAGCCAAGTGGTAAGGCAGCAGGTTTTGATCCTGCGTATCGAGGGTTCGACTCCTTCCTCCCCAACCAATAACGAAAAGGCGGCCCAATCGGGCCGCCATTTCGTTACGGTGCGGCGTCTACCCTAGGTTTACACGACTCCGTAGATGTTATCCCGCTGCCAGGGTTCGTATCCCGCACTTCGAATCAGTCGATTCATCTCATCCCGATTGACGGTATAGCAGGTGCCTGCGGCGCTGACGACGTTTTCTTCCAGCATCAGGCTGCCCATATCGTCGCAGCCATAGTGAAGCGCCAGTTGGCCCGTTTTGCGCCCCATGGTGACCCAAGAGCTTTGGATATGAGGAAAGTTATCTAAAAAGATTCGAGCGATGGCGATGGTGCGCAAATACTCTGCATCGGTCGGTTTGGGAATTTTTCCTTCCCAAACGGTATTCCCGCTTTGAAAGGGCCATGCCACGAAAGCCGTGTGACCACCACCATTGGCGCGGGCCAGGGCGCGATCCTGCTGGCCGTCTACTCGGTCGGCCTCGGCATCCCGTTC
>JAUYES010000404.1 GCA_030691225.1 Holophaga sp.
GCGCACGCTGCGCGTCTTGGGCAGGTCCACGTCCACGCCCTGGGTGAGCATGGGCGCGGTGACCATGAAGATGATGAGCAAGACCAGCATCACGTCCACGAAGGGCGTGACGTTGATTTCGGCCATGTAGCGGCCCCTGCCCCCTACGCTCGCACCCATGGCGCCAGCCCCTAGCGGCTGCGTTCCGAGCCGGAGGCCCAGGAAACCTCGCGCTCCACGCGGTTCAGGAAGGCCCCGGCAAAATTCACCAGCTCGGTCTCCACCTCGCCTAACTCGGAGAGCAGGAAGTTGTACGCGATGGTGGCCGGGATGGCGACAACCAAGCCGATGGCCGTTGTCACCAACGCCTCGGAGATGCCCGGGGCTACAGTGGCCAGTGCGGCGGACTGCGACAGGCCGATGGAGTGGAAGGCGTGCATGATGCCCCACACCGTGCCGAAGAGGCCTATGAACGGCGCGGCGTTGGCGCAGGTGGCCAGGAAGGACAAGGAACTCGAAAGGTGCTTCATCTCCGCGCTGACACCTCTGCGCAGCACACGGCGGAGCGTGTCCGAGGCGAGCATGCGCTTGCGGTCCGGCGCAACGTCAGCAAGTTCCAGCTTGCGGAAAGACTGCATGGCGAGCAGGCCCACCCGCGCCAGCGGCGAATCCTCCTCACGGCCGACGCTCTGCAGGCCGCAGGCGAGGTCTTCAGCGTCGCTGAACGCCTCGTAGCCGCGCTCCACCTGCCCCTTGACCCGGCGGTAAACGATGAGTTTGTGGACGATGATGGCCCAGCTCCACATGCTCATGAGCGCCAGGAACACCAGAACGATCTGGACGCCTAGCGTCGCCCCTAAAATCATGCCCAGAAAACCGGACTCGGGAATCATTGTCAGCCCCCCTCCTGGCCCACGCCTTTGTTACCGCCCATCGAGCGCAAAACGTACCGGCAAGGTCATCCAGACCCCCACAGGTGTCCCCTTGAACACGGCAGGTTCAAATTTCCACTTCCGGGCGGCCTCCAAGGCCTTCTCCTCGAAGATTCCAGCCGGTTCGGCGGCCTGCACCTGCACCTCGCGCACACCGCCCTCGGCGTCCACGTACAGCCGCAGCGTCACCTGGCCGGAAATGCCGCGCCGCCGCGCATCCATGGGATAGACAGGCTTCACACGCTTCACCGCCACGGGCATGCGGTCCACGGCCACGCCGCCCTGGCCCGTGCCGCTGCCTATGGACTGGCCGGAGCCCGTGCCGGACCCGCCGCCCGTGCCGCCTCCCGAACCTCCTCCTGAAGCGGCACCCGCGCTCATCCCCGCCGCCGTGACGGGAGCGGCCTGCGAAACGGATGGGGCTGGGGGAGCCTCAACGCGCCGCGCCGCAGGGTCGGCCAAGGCCACGGCCTGCGGTGCTTTTGGTGCGGGGGCCGCCGCCGCCGCCGGGGCAGCGGGACTTGGCGAGCCTCCGCCTCCCTTGGGGCCGGCGATCTCCACGAACTCCACCTCCACCAGCGGCTGCGGGACGGGGAGTGGCGCGGCCAGTTTGGCGCACAACAGTGCTCCCAGGAACAACACGTGCACGGCGGCGGAGACGCCCAGGGCCAGGCTTCGCACCCGGATGCTCCGGCCCGTGAAGGGCAGACGCAGCCGCGCGCGTGGGGGCTGAGCGGGGCAGGAATCGGGGAAGGGTTCCGTGGCAGGGGAAAGCGTCAGCGATTCGCTCATGGCCATGCCCCCGGTCAATCCCTAGCCCTGGCCACGCGGCGCACGGCGAACAGGAAGGCCGCCAGCCCGGCGGCAAGCAGCAGCACAAGGGACATGAGGGGCAGCTCCGCGCCCGTGGCAGCGGCCCTGGCCGCGCGGGAAGCGTGGGTCAGCGGCAGGCAGAGGAGCAGCCCCTGCGCCCAGTCCGGCAGACGCTCCACCGGAAAGAAGGTGCCGCCAAGGAAGGCCATGGGCGTGATGACAAAGCTGGTGAGCATGGCCTGGTCGGCGTGGGACTTGATGAGCATGGCCAGGCCCACCGCCAGGGACGCGAAGAAGAAGCTGTTGAGCATGAGCGCCAGCCAG
>JAUYES010000415.1 GCA_030691225.1 Holophaga sp.
TGAAAATGGCTTCATAGCGTTCGTCGGGAGTGGCGGCATTGGAATTGTATTTTTTGATGAAATTATCGAGGGTCGTATTTGCTGAACGCGCGTAGGTGAGGGGCTTTCTGAATTCAAGGATCAGCGTTGAATGGGCTTCAAGAAGTCCATCACCGTTGGTGTCACCTCGACTACCATCCGTGATTGCGGCGTGACTCACGGTATAGCCGACAGGGTTCAAAAGATCTTGTTGCACCAGATTGATGCTGGAATGGGAAATGTTGGCGACGACATAGCCGTTAAGTTTGGCCACGATCGCATCTTGCGTCGGCTTGTCGACTTGGGCCTTGAAGGCCAATAGCAGGTTCGCTCGCAGTTGCTCATTGATTCCGGCACCCAGCAGGATGGAGAGCGTATTGGCGTCGTGGTAGGACATATGGACGGGAGGCGGAGCCGTTGAGACATTGTTATCGTCCAGGCATTGGCGCAGACCGTCGCCGCTAAGGCCTGCGCAGGTGGCGGGAATGATATCGACGGGCTTGAAACCGGGTATCCCGGCCCCTGGCACCAGATTTTGAGCGGAGGAACCGAACTGAATGGCTGATTCAGCGCCCCTGGGCGCATACAAGGCATAGTCGGCAGACAGGGGCAACCCTGCGGTTAAGTGCGTCGTCTGTTTGGTCGGAATGGGCACGAGGGCGAAGTGCTTGGTGTTTTCTGAAAAGAGTTCCTGTTTCGGTGGTTGAGCTAGAGGATCTTGGATGTAAGAGTTGCTTCTCAGGGTGTCGTAGTAAGTGTCAGTGGGTGTCCTTGGCTGCACTTGAGAGGTTGAGTGGCATGCCAAGAACAGCAACGCGCACAGAACGGTGGCACAGGCCGCGATTTTGATACCGATGGATTTAACGCGAAGCGTTTCCATGTGGATTTCTCCTTTGATCTTTGGATAAGGCAATGGTGCCAGCGTACTCTGGTTCTATGCAAACGCCGCTCCTTCTCACCAGCCGGGCCAATCCACGATTCCGGTCCCTTCGCGACCAGCTTTCCGCCAACGCCGGAAAGCGCACCCACACCTTGCTTCTAGGGGAAAAACTCATCGAAGCCTGGGCTGAGGCGCGGAGATCCCTTGCAGGGTCACGCTTACGTCCCACGCTTTGGTTGCGCCTGGAAGGTGCCCCGGCGCATTTTCTCGAAGAAGAAATGCGGGTTGATGTCCTCGAGCTTGGGGATCAGTTGATGCGGGATTTGGCGGATGCCGGCTGCGCGCCCACGCATGCCCTTTTTATGGAAATCGGCGCCGAGCCCTCCGGCCCCTTGCCGGATCGTGTCATTGTGCCGTGGGCCATCCAGGATCCGGGCAACCTGGGCGCCGTGCTGCGCAGTGCCGCCGCGTTTGGGTTCGATCAGGCCCTGCTGGGCCCCGGCTGCGCGGATCCTTTTAGCCCCAAGGCGTTGCGGGGCTCCATGGGCGCGGCCTT
>JAUYES010000419.1 GCA_030691225.1 Holophaga sp.
GCGCCGCTCCCAATGTGGAGGCCAAGCCATGAGCACTCACAAGGAACGGATCGCCGCCGCTGCAAAATCAATGAGGGTGAGCCCTCGCCTGATCGAATCCGCTCAATTCGTGAGCAGGAACGCACCGCCGGAAATCTCACAGGCCATTGTTTCCGGTGATCTTACGATGAACATTGCCGTGGGAATCGCCAAGCTGCCTGTGAAAGCCCAGGGGCAAGTGTTGGCTCTTGTCCATGACCCCAAGGCCATGAAGGAAACCGCCAAGCGCCTGATCGCAGAGCACAAGCCGCTTCCCAAGCGCCTATCTGTGAGCCGTGATGCGCTCTTAGTGTTGATCTGTGCCACGTTCCCATGGACCCGGTGCTTCGTGTCTTCAGACGGTGAGGGTGAGCCTCCAGAATCCAGAATGGCCCCGCTTGTGGCTCTCGAAAGGCAGTTGTGCAATGAGGAGCCCTATCAGGTGGAGCACTTTATCGAAGCGCTTGAGGATTGCGTGAAGGCCCATCAAGAGGTGGAGCCATGACTACCAATGATGAAATTCGAGCCGCTCTTCAGAAGGCTCTTGTCTCTCGCGATCTGCCCGACTATCCCATCAAGAACGTTCACGCCCGATTGATGGCCGCCCTTTGGAGGATGGCCGCCGATGACTTCCTAGAACTGCACCCGACAGCTTGGGAAGAGGCCCGACTTGAAGAAATTACAGGGCTCGGGGCTCGTTACCTTTCTCTGACGATGGAGGTTCACACCTGGGAGAAACACGGGTGCCGAGCCATTGACTTCGTATTCCCTACTTTCTTCGGTGCGAAGCTCACGCCCCATTACGAGAACGAAGACGGGGAGATGGTGTCCGAAGAAGACGCCGAAGAGGGTCCAAAATGACGGCCCCTTTGATGTTGGAGCATATGGGCCAGGAGCAACAAAGCACCGGGAACCCGCGCCAAGACTTGATGGACAAGGCAAAGCCGAATGAATCCTGCCTAAAATCTACTTCGCCTCTACTCCGGTGCTCATTTTTCGACCACGCTCGCGACAACAAACCCAGGAGCAAGGCGGGAACCTGGGAGCAACTGAAGCCAATCCTGGCAAGGGTGTACAAGCCTGGAACCCCTGGCGACAAGCGATCCATGCCTGCCATTTCCCCGGCGTTCTACCCGCCAGGTGTGACCCGAGGCCGTGACAACGCTTCCGGGGTGGGCTTGCTCCTCCTGGACTTCGACAATTCCCGCGAAGAGGTAATCCCTGGTGAGCTCTATCAGGACGCCCGCACGGGTGAGCCCACGGCCCGCCCCAAGACGCGCAAAGTCCGCACTGAGGAACCTGTGACCATGGCCGAAGTGATGGCCGCCCTTGATTGTGCTGGGGTTGCCTCCGTGGCCTGGACTACCTGGAGCGCTTCTCCCGATTGGGAGAAGTTCCGAGTGCTGATCCCTTTGGCCGCGCCCGTTCCCGTTGATACCTGGGAGCGGGCCTCTGAACTAGCCTTGACCCGCCTGGGGCTGGATCCATTCCGCCGTGGCCTTGACGCTCCAGTGCTCCACAATCCCGCCGCCCTGGCCTTTCTGCCGGGTAGTCCGGACCCTTGCACCATTCGCCGCGCTGAAACGTCCGGAGTGATCTTCACGCTTCGATGGGATGCTCTGCCCGCTGCTCTCCCTGCTGATCTGGCACCATGGCAGGCCGAAGTTATGGCAGAGCGCCAGGCCGAACGCACACGCGGGGATCAATGGTGGAGCGCCTATCGTGTGAATGGCCGCCCCGTGGACTTTCAAAGCCTTGACCTAGCTTCGATCTTGGAGGCTCGTGGAATCAAGGTGGGACCGCCGCGCCCGTTCAAGTCCGGCACCAAGCGCCGCGCCTGCTGTCCATGGGCGGGTGAGCATACCGGTGGGGTAGACGATGACGCTGCCGTGCTGATCCACACGCCGAACACATGGCCTTCCTTCCGGTGCATGCACTCCGGTCATGCCCACATGGGCCTGCGTGACTTGATCGAATGGGCCTGGGGGCGACCATGACGAAGAAAATTAACGTCCCGGAGGGTGAAGCCAAGGCCAGAGAATCCGCCCGGCATCGTGCCCTCAAGCTTGGAATGGCGGAATATACGCTTTGGCATGCGCAAGAAAATGGCCCACCGCAAGGATTTGCCAGCTATCCCAAAGATGGGCACATGGAGCACGTTGAACTGAAGGCCAGCGCGGGCCGCCAGCACCTTTCAGGACTTGTCTGGAAGGCCACTGGTGAGGCACTCAGCCGCCAGGATCTAGACGGAACCTTGGATGGACTGGAGGCCGCCGCGATCCATGACGGCCCGCGCCTTCCGGTACATGTTCGGGTGGCAGACCTGGGGAACCGGATCTATCTGGACCTCTCAGACGATGCCTGGCGCGTGGTGGAAGTGACCGCGCAAGGGTGGCGAGTGATGCCGGGAGAGCAAGCGCCGGTAAGGTTCCGCCGTCCGAATGGAACCCAGGCCCTTCCTGTACCAGAGCAGGGCGGGAACTTGGCAGACCTTCGCCGCTTCATTCATTCCGATGATGCGGGCTTTGTTCTGGCCTCTGCCTGGCTCCTGGGAACGATGACCGATAGGGGAGCCCAGCCGGTGCTTTCCATCGGGGGAGAGCATGGAAGCGCGAAGTCCACCTCTACCCGTGTGCTTCAGCGCATGGTGGACCCACGCGGGGGGGCTCTTCGCTCTGCTCCAAAAGGGGATCGTGACCTTGCCATTGCTGCCCGAAATTCCTGGATCGCCAGCTTCGATAACCTTTCCAGAATTCCTCCGGACCTGGCAGACGGGCTCTGCCGATTGAGCACGGGAAGCGCCTTTAGCACTCGCCAGCTCTACACAGACGGGGAAGAAAGTATCTTCGCTGCCCGCCGCCCGGTGATCTTAAACAGCATTGTCGATGTGACGAACAGACCGGACTTGTCAGACCGAACCGTTTCAATGCAGCTTCTTCGCATTGGTGAGGCCCAACGAATCGAGGAAGGGGCTTTCTGGCCTGCCTTTGAAGAGGCCCGCCCGCGCATCCTGGGAGCGCTGCTCACGGCCCTTGCGGGTGCTTTGGCGCGATGGGATACCACCAAGCCGGAACGCATGCCCCGAATGTCAGACTTCTATCGTTTGATCCTTGCCGCCGAACCGGACATGCCATGGACGCCGGGTGAGTTTGAAGCCGCATGGAAGGCGATGGAAGAAAGCGCCGTTGAAAACGTGCTCCAGGCCACGCCCCTTTCATCCGTGCTTATGCCCATCTTGGAGGCCCGTGGGAAGTGGAAGGCTCCAGCTTCGGAACTGCTCCGGACGCTGAATTCTGCCCGCCCTCTGGGAACAGAGCCGGACGGATGGCCCCAGACACCGCAGGGCCTTGTGGGAGCGCTTCGCCGCCTATCTCCCACGCTCGAAAAGGTGGGTTGGCATGTTCGCCTTGGGGTGAGAGACACCACGGATGCCCATGGACGCCTGGTGCTCATCGTTCGCTCTGAAGCCATGGCCGAACGGGCTGGAATCTTGGAGCACGAAGCGGGGATGACCCTAGTTCAAGCCGAGGATTTAGCCGCTCTGGAGGCCGCGTCATGACCTCAAAACTCGGAACATCTGCCCCAGTGACAAAATGTCCAGGCTCGATTTATCCACGCAAAGGCCCGCAAACACTAAGCCAAACGAAGCCTGGAAGGTGCACCACGCCCGCGCCTCTACTCCGGATATACGGGAAAGCTTCAAAACGGGTGCTCCGATGAAGGCCGATCTTCCCTCCTTTCAAGTAGAGATGGAGAGGACCTTCCGCGAGGTATTAGCCGACCCAACAGACGCCCACTGGCTGGCAAAACTTGTGGTGTCCCGAATAGGCGAGGAGCTAGCAGGGCAAAGCATCCCCGCCAGAGTGTTTTTGTGGACTGCCGATCAGGACCAGAGGGTCCATGCCCTCATCCGCAATGGAGTGCCTCCCAGCGTTGTCGCAGCGCATTTGGGTATATCGCGTTCAACCGTTTACAGGGCCGACAAGAGAGAACTTTACCGGATTCGGAAGGCTAGCTGAATTAGTCGCGCCAACCTCCAACACGTGCAACACCCGCGCCTCACACTTAAGCAGTCGGGGGATGAACCCTGGCCCATTTGCAGCCTAACCGCTGCCCTGGAGAAGAGATGGCAATGAATTTAGAGAGAGCCCTTCGGATGGTCCGAGACTCCGAGCGGGGTGAGTTGGAACACTTAACTCCCGAACAACGGCAGACACTTTCTGCGGCAAGTGAGGCCCGCGAGGAACTGGAGCAGGCCCAGGCTGCCTTTGAAGAGTTAGCCGGGACTCCCAGCGAAGACGAAGCCATGGCAAGACTGGCGAAGGCCGAGAGGATGGCCCCCTTGCGATTGAAGCAGGCCGAGCCGATCAGGGACTTGATTGCCGAAAGTCGGCGAGAGGCGGCCAACGTGAACCGTCGGCTCCGTACATACCGGCTGACTGCTCTCCGCTTTCTGGGATACCACTTGAGCCAGGAGGCCATCGCCAAATTAAACAGGGAGCAATTAGACAGCCTCCACGTGGCATACGCTCACCGCCTCATGTTTTCGGAGGGCATCGGATCATGGAAGGACTTTCTGGCTGAGGCATTCCCTGCCCCCGCTAAGGATGATTGGCAACCGGCCCTTGAGGCTTCAGAGGTGCAGCTGGGTGCTTTCCTTGAGTCGCATGACCTATACGGTCCCAGGAGCCGCAAGGGGGTTGGGCGATGACCGACAAGGTTATTGAAACCACCCGAAAACCATCCGGCGCTGCCGCCATGGGGGCTGGACCTGGTAGACCCAAGGGATGCCAAAACAAAACCACGGTAGAGGTCCGCACCGCCCTAGAACAGTGCTTCAAGAAACTGGGTGGCGTGGAGTTCCTTCGGAAATGGGCCGAAGTCAACCCTGGTGAGTTCCTCAAGCTCTGGTCGAAGCTGCTCCCAAGAGACCTCCGCATCGATGGCCGATTAAGCCTTGAGGATTTGATTGATGGCGTGAATCGCCGGGTGCAGCCATGACCCCTGACAACCAATTCACACCCCAGCAGAAGAGCCTCATCCTGGACGCCCTAGAGATCGCGGGTGGAATCGGCCTGATCCAGGCCCCAGAGGTTAGCGCCCGCACGATCATTGGCCTGTTCAGTCTGCTCCCCAAGGACATCCGTGAGCAACTCGAAAGGGATCTTTTTGGGGAATCTCAACCCGCGCCTGTGTGCCCCGTGAATATGCGCGGAAGGCGCATGAAACCTAAGTCTGAGGAGGACACCCCATGCCTGCGGTAAGGAGGCTGAAGACCCAAGAGGATGTTCGATTCGCCTTGTCTTCGATCTATCGCCAGCTTGAGGCTGAGACCATCGATATTCCACGCGCCAAGGCGATGATTTACTGCGCTCAAACGATCAGTCGGGTGCTGTCAGAGCACACGCTTGAGGAGCGGGTCAAGGCCCTGGAAGCCTCTACGCTGCGGATGGCGTTATGAGCAGCATAGAGAAGCGGATTGAAAACCTAGAAGCCGAGACTGACCTCGCCCCTCTTTATCTCTTCTTCAGCACGGAGGCGGACTTGGAGGCGTGGCATGCACAGAACCCAGATGACGGAAGGACGCGGTATCTCATCGTTACTGGCGTTCCACATGAAATGCCTCTCCCCACAGATAGGGGCTACTCAGCCCTTCCCTTGCAGGCTCAAGCCTGCCCCACGCGGAGGAAACAATGAGCAAGCGCGAGACTTGGAAAGCACACGCCATTAGCCAGCTAGGAAACGACACTCTCAGCACGGCAAGGAAGGGCTTGAGCCGCCTTAAAGACCCTGGCTTAGCCCAAGCACTAGCCCGAACGGGACTAGGAAACCACAAAGCCGTGATTGAAGCCATTGCCCAGGTTGAAAGGGATCTTGCTTCAACAGAGGGCGACCTCCCCGGCAGCGATCCCGTCGCGAATCGGATGTTCCCAAACTCGAAATAGAGCCATGACGAACAGGTATGGCCAGAGTTGACCCGCTGGAATAACCCCAGCGGGTCTTTGCTTTCAATCCCAGGCATTGCCCCTCTCTCCAAGGGGCCTATGGTTGGAAGTCGGGAGTGACATGTCCAGGACACCGGAAGAACTCAGGAAGTTGTTGGAACAGCACCAGAAGGATCTGATCTCGCTAGGAGTCAGTAAGGAGTCAGCGGAACTTTTGACCAACCTGGACCGGGAAGAGAACCTGGAAGCATTCAGGGAACCAGAGCACATCTGAACGACTTCCAAGGAGAGGGCTCCGATGACCGATCAAGACTCACCCCAGAACTCAGACGAGAATTCGAAGCCTCGTTCCTTGGTGGAATGGTCCAAGACTCCAGAGTTCAGGGAAGGATGGATGGCGATCCTGGCAAAGAACGAGGCCAAACCCTCCATTTACAGCCCTGGCTACGAGGCACCCGGCTCCGAGAGCAGAGAGTCAAAATGAAGTCGACCAAGGTTCAATCCCACCCGGAGGCTACGTTCTCGGAACTTTGCACCCTGCATGGGACGCGACCTCCAGAACCTGGAGAGGATCCTATTTCTTGGGCGACAAGCCAGGACGATGAGCAACCACAGCCAACCTCAAGCGAGACATCGAAAAAATTCTTGGACTATATCAGGAGCCCGGAGTTCAAGACGGAGTTCAAGGAACAGGTCAGACTTCAGAATCTTCGACCCTCGAAGGCGTTCAACGTCCCTCCACCCTCTTCCAGTCCCGAGCCATGGACGAGCGTTCCTTCGGATCAGAGCAGCGGAACGAATACTATCGAAGCCAAGTAGGGAAGCCCCGCGCAAAAATGCGCCGCCCCTAATTGCAAAGAACCCCACCGGGGGGGCGGGGTTCGAGAGAGAGCGGGACATGGGGTTCCCACCTGAAGCCAGTATAGCCCGTCGAAAGCCCCGTGCCATGCCTGGGAATCAACGAGGCCGGACATTCCCGGGCGTTCTACCGGACATTCCCGGACGTTTGCAAAATCGAATGTCCGGTCGTGAGCCCGCGCTACCAGTGGCATACGTACGTTCCGGGCGTTCCGGACATTTGTTTCTTTTTTTCTAAAGAAGAAAGAAAGAGAAGAGAGAGAGGCCCGGCCCTCTCACCCCGCGAAAGTAGAACGGGAGTAGAAACGGGGAAGAAAAAAGGCTTCTCCGGTGAAGGAGAAGCCTTGTAAGTGTCTGACTTTATTGGTCGGGGCGAAAGGATTCGAACCTTCGACCCTCTGCTCCCAAAGCAGCATAATGGCAGTGATTTCATTAGACTTAGCCACCAACTGCTAACATCTGGTTTCCAGAGTCGAGTATAAGGGAGCTCGTGGCGGGGGAATAGGCGAGGCTTTGCCCCTGGGTGTTGTCCCTTGATAGATGGAGCCACAAGGACCAAATTACCCAAATTAGGGCAGGGAAGTCACCGATCTTTGCCCCTTCGTGTGCCTCCACACACGGGGAAACATCGTTCACGGCTCTCCGAGGGCAGCGTGAACACCAGATGGATGTGCAGCACCGGCAGAATCAGCTTGGCCATGGCCGCAATCCAGTGCTCCTGTGCCAGTGCCTGGCATTTCGGGCAGTTCCGGTTCCCGCAACTGCCATAGGCTTGTTCCTCCCATCCGCACGCGGCGCAGGCGTTTCGGTTGCCACCCATGAGGGCGATGCGGCAGACGGTGATGTCGGAGAGGGCGCGGCACTTCAGCTTGGACGGCGGGTGCCTTTGCTCTAGATCGGGCCGATGCCCGCGAGCGATTTTCGCGAGATAAAGCCGGGCCCGCTGCGAGGTGGCGGGCCATTTCATGCTTCATCCCCCTCAGAGCAGCTCCCCGCCCACACCTCCTGATCCGCAGCCTGTACCGCACGGATCAGGGTTTTTCGTATTCAGACGCCCAAGCTACAATCCAACCATCACCCCACCGCTACACTCCTCTCTGCCGCGCAGCGACTCGGGTTCAACTCCAATTGTTAGGCTATCTTCTATAGGAGCAGTAGCATGGAATTGAAATACGTAAAACCACTAATTGCGCTCGGTGTGCCCGGCGTGAGTCTTGGCATATTCTATCTGCTGTATCATAAATTTGATTTTAGCTTTTCCCAGGTTCCACCCATCTTGACTGGGGCCATAGTTATTGTTTTTCTACTTATTATTGGTCTTGTAACGATATTCGCCTTGCATCGATTTGCCCCCAAAGCTGCCATCTCAACTACAAGCCAAGCAGAACAACTGACCACATTGCCTCAACAAGAGCAGGCGAGCCTCCTGAAAATTCGTGACATTGAAACAATAAAAATGGCCTTCTCCGAAATCAGCCTGGTCGCACTGGATAATTTTATCGAAGACGCTAGATCATGTATTTTAGATCTAAGCACAATTCACTTTTATGAGGGCTACAAAGCTGTTCTGTTGAGCAACAGCTTCCACCTGAACAACAATCAAACGCAAACCAGGCTGGTGTCCCTTCTAGAGGCTTGGGGTACCGTGCTAAACGCCGCAGATTCTTTTGTTCCAACCCCTGGTGAAATGCGGCACCGGTTACCCAAACCGCACGAGGTTCCTTCCGGAACAAATCTAGAACTAATAAGGCAAAAATTCCTC
>JAUYES010000426.1 GCA_030691225.1 Holophaga sp.
ATGGCCCGCCGCCTGCGTGAAGATCTAACCCGCGTCACTGAAGCCATCGAAACCTTCCGCTTCCACGAGGCCGCCGAGATCCTGTACCACTTGGTCTGGGATGATTTCTGCGCCACCTACATCGAGCTGGCCAAGGTGACACTCCAGAACGGCACCAAGGCTCAGAAGGCCGCCATTCTCTACTTCCTGGATATCCTGCTCCGCGCCCTGCATCCCTTTGTGCCCTTCCTCACCGAAGAGATCCACGAAGCCGTCATGCTCGGTCGCCTAAAAGCTAGCGAACCCGAACTCCTCGCCGCCCGCAGCTGGCCTTCCGAGGATGCCATCTTGGCCCTGGACGGTGGCACGCCGGAACTCGTGCCCCTGCTTCAGGAAGTGCTCAGCAACCTGCGCCGCCTGAAGAAAGATAACGGCATCGACGATGCCAAACGCGTGGCCGCCTTTTGCACAGCAAAAACATTGGAACCCTTTGGGGATGCGCTAAAAAGCCTAGCCAGATTGGAAAGCCTCACCTTCAGCGAAGGTGATCTTTCGGGCCCTACCCGCGCCGTGGCCGTGGTTACCGGCGGCACCGTCGCCCTGGAAATGGCGGGCGTCAAGGATCTCGTCGCCGAAAAAGCCAAGCTCGAAAAGGAACGCGACAAGCTCGCCAAAGAGTTGGAAGGCCTGCGCAGCCGGCTCTCCAACGAAAGTTTCCTGGCCAAGGCTCCCGCCGAGGCCGTGGAAACCCAGCGTGCCCAAGCAGTGGAGAAAGAGACCCGACTGGCGCAGGTGGTTGCGCTATTGGGGTAAGAAACATCCTCACGGCTTTGCCAAACGACGATTGAGAAACCCCCGACCATGGGGCCGAGTGATCGCCCCGCGACTCGGTCCCTAGCCACGGGTTTACGAAATTTTCATCCGTTCAAATCCTAATAGGATCTGCCCCAGATCTTGATCCAACTTTAATTCAAGTACCCCATTCGCGAGCCGATGACTCCGTGTCTTTACTGATGGGAGGCACCGATGGCCCGTTCCGTTTTTCGCTCCTGGATTCCTGCATGGATTTGTGCAGGTGCCCTTGGTTCTGGAGTTATGGCACAGGCGCAGGTGCCACCCGCGGATCCCACTCTGGATGAACTCCTTTCGCTGCTCAACACCCCCATTACCACGGCCACTCGCACCGCCCAATCCTCGGCGAAGGCGCCCGCTACCGTGGTTACGGTGACGGCCGATCAGATCCAGAGACGAGCCTACAGGTCGCTGGGGGAAGTCCTGCGAGACCTTCCCGAGTTCAAGGTGGACAACGGATTCAGCGTGGAAACCTATAACGCCGTGACCGTGCGCGGGGTAATGGGGCAGTATAAATTCGTGATCCTGATGGATGGGGCCCGCATCGGCGCGGCCACCAACGAGATACTCCCCATCCTGGAAAATTTCCCGGTCCATTTTGCCAAGCAGATCGAAGTGGTCTACGGACCAGCCTCGGCTCTGTACGGCGCAGATGCCTTCACAGGCATCATCAATATCGTCACGTTCAAGGGCGAAGAAGCCGAGCGTCATCGGAACTACCGGGTGTCCTACGGCACGGATGGCCAGTCCGACGCGGCACTTTTCTGGTCGGGTTTACTTGGGACCCGCCTGCACTTCAGCGTGGGCGCCCAAAGTTTCAGCGACAACATGCCCGACATGCCCAGCCACTACCCCGCGGAATACCAGGGGCTGAGCCAGGCACTACAAACCGGAGTCTTCAACACGGTGTTTGGCCCCAAAACCGTCAACACCCCCTACGAAAAGAGCTATCAGCAGCCAATCCGAGCAAACAATCTTTTCCTGCGCCTGCAGCAGGACTCCTGGTCTCTTGCCGTTCTCCAGAACTATTCGAAGGTGCCGAGCTCCATCAACTACGCTCCCCCCAACGCACTGCCGGATCCCAAGGCCCATGTGGCCGTTCGGACCCTTAGTGCCACCGCCAACCAAAGCGCCGAAATTTCAGATTCCCTTTCCATCCAGAGCACACTGACGGCTCGAAAGTACGACGTGGATCCTGGTTCCGCCTTCATCAACCTATTTCAGCCCAACATCGAACCGGGCTACAAATACGCCGCCAGTCAAAGTTTTCGGATCGAGGAAGTGGCCAACTGGCAGATTGAGAAGAGTCTGACCCTCACCAGCGGGCTTTCCTACGAAGTCGCCGACGCAACGCCGTGGAGTGCCAACTTGGCTAGCCCGGTCGACACGGGCCAATCGATTTCAAGTCAGGGAATATTGGTGCCTGGAGCCCCGATTCTGGCGGATTTCTACACCATCCGGAGCCATAGCTATGGCTTCTTCGCTCAAGCCCAGTATCTGCCCACCCCACAACTCGCCATCACCCTCGGCGGGCGCTGGGACAAGGACAGCCGCTATGGGAGTACCTTCAACCCGCGAGCGGGCCTCGTCTGGACTCCGACGGCCACGACGACGCTAAAGGTCATGTTCGGGTCGGCCTTCCTTGCCCCCTCGCCTTACGCCGCTTTCCGTCACTACGGGGGATTCTTTACGACCGACGGGGGAACCACCTATCAGTCCAGCTATTGGCGTCTGCCGAACCCTGGCCTCAAACCCGAAAAGGCGCAGACCTTCGAGGTGAGCTTCCGCACCTTTATTGGCAGTTCCTTCAGCATAACGACCGACCTCTATCGCAGCACCTACAAGGACCTTCACACCCCTATGCCCGATACGGGAAATACAAACCTTTATGGGGGCCAATTCAAGGGCTGGCCCGTCGCCTACATAGAGGTAACGGGCAACCAGGGAAAACAGGTGAACCTTGGGGGCAATATCCAGGTTGACTACTTGAGCTACTTGTCCGGTGCGGGAAAGATCAACCTGTTCGCGTCCTTCGGGCATGTCGATGGCAGGGTCGAAAATGCTAGTGGCTTTAAGTCGGACATAGGAAACATGACTCCAAACATCGGTCGCCTGGGTTTCGATCTGTCCTTGGGGAAATGGTCTGTTTCCCCCATTTTCATGGTGGTGGGTGCACAGCGAGCAGGAGCCCCCATCACCTCGGATCCCAGCCGGCGAGAGGAGATCCCTGGTTACCGAGAGCTGAACGTGGTCGCTTCCTACACTATTTCGCCCACCTGGGAGGTGTTTCTCCGACTAAACAATGCCCTGGATGCAAGGTATCGCAACATCAATGAGAACGCCTTTTCCGGCGGGTATGAATTCAACGGAGTTCCCCAAGCGCCCCGTCGTTTCGCCCTGGGGATCAAAGGGACTTTCTGAAACCCTGGACGGCCTGGATCAAGCGTTCGCACCTCCTTCGAGGGACCCCACCGGCCCCTCGAAGGAGGTGCGCTGCCTGAACCCTCTGGAGGAAAATAAAGGGAGAGGGTGCCTCCAGAGTGGCCCGCAGAATGCACAGGGATGAGTCCCTGGCTTCGTCCCCCGGGATCCACATTTTCGCAGCCTTGAGGGAGGTTATTCAGTCTCCGAAGCAGGTGCCAATTTTTCGTGCGCTATCGATCATAGGATGGTCCAGGGGCACCGGTTTGCGCTGCCCCACGACATCTTTCAAGGGCACCGGCACACATGCGCCGCTGCGGTAGGCCACCATCACGTTGTAGATGCCTTCGGCCAAGAGATCGGCCGCCTTCGTGCCCAGCAGGGTGCACAGGGTTCGGTCGAAGGCCGATGGAATGCCTCCCCGTTGCACATGCCCCAGAGAGGTCAGGCGGGCCTCTACGCCCG
This sequence comes from Holophaga sp., assembly GCA_030691225.1. Classification (GTDB taxonomy): domain Bacteria; phylum Acidobacteriota; class Holophagae; order Holophagales; family Holophagaceae; genus JAYREN01. The sequence continues at coordinate 3,718 of JAUYES010000426.1, forward strand.
TTAATTCCTGGAGCTGCCGGGCCAGGCGCGAGGCCATGGGCTCCTGCACGGCGTGGTAAGTCATGATCTCGTCGTGCATCTTCCGCACCTTGATCGGCAGATCGGCCCGAATCGCATCCACGGCCTCCTTCTCCGTTCGCGGTTCCTCGGCAGACTTGCCCTTTTCGCCCTTCGTCTCTTCCTTGGATTTCTTGGCTTCTTTATCTTTGAGCTTCTTGGCCAAGAATTCCTGAGCCTCGCGAATCGACTTTGCGCCTTCGGCCACGGCGATGATGGAGAAGCGCTTGCCATGACGGCGGCGCTCCAGCAGATACTCGGCGATTCGCTGCAGATCGTAGGGAATTTCGGGAATGAGAATCACGTCGGCGCCCCCGGCGAGGCCCGATTGAAGCGCCAGCCACCCGGCGCGGTGGCCCATGATTTCGCAGACGATCATGCGGTGATGGCTGGTGGCGGTCGTGTGCAGCCGGTCGATGGCATCGGTGGCAATGCCCACCGCCGTATCGAAACCGAAGGTAACATCGGTTCCAAAGACATCGTTATCGATGGTTTTCGGCAGGGTCATGACATCCAATCCGCCCTTTTGGAACAGCCGAAAAGCGTTCTTGGCCGTGCCGCCGCCGCCCAGGCAAACTAGGCAATCCATCTTGTGCTTGCGGGCGTTGTCCACGGCCGCTCCGGTCATGTCCAATAATTGCCCGCCCATGGGCATGAGATGCGGCTTGTCTCGGCTGGCTCCCAGGATCGTGCCACCCCGGGTAAGGATGCCCGAAACCACCGCTTCATCCAGAGGTAAGGTGCGGTTTTCCACTAGGCCTCGGAACCCATCCTGAATGCCGATGACCTTGATTCCATATTCGCGAATGGCCACCTTGGTGATGGCGCGGATGACCGAATTCAGCCCTGGGCAATCACCACCCGAGGTCAATAATCCGATGCAACGCGTTTTCGACTTGGCCATGGTGAGCCTCCGGCTCGAATGGTATCGGGTCGTGGCACGTATTTCCTGAATGGGAACAAAGTTCTTCTCTGGATTATCTCTGGGAAGCTTTTATCCGCTTACTGCGTGACCAACGCCAGCGCCAACCACGTGGGATGCAAACTCCACTGCTCAGACCAGCGCCAATTCTGGGCGGGGTCCTTGGCCTG
>JAUYES010000436.1 GCA_030691225.1 Holophaga sp.
CAGGCACTCATCCAGCGCATCCCAATTCTCCCCAAAGTGCACGGGAAACTGCAGCACAGCGGCCCATTCATCAAACAATTGCCGAGGCGAACCCATGCGCGTGCCCCGGAGGTGACGGAAGACAGCATTCTCTTCTCGCCCAAGCGGCGCAAGGGCCTCTAGGGCAGCATCAGCGTCGGCTTGGATCCCGTGAAAACATTTCCCCGCTGGCTTCATCAGGGGTTCGAGGTTCATGGCATCTCCGTAAAGCTGCAGTAATGATCCGCCGTATACCAAGCTCGACCATCGTTTCCTGTCACCAAGCGCTCGGGCCCGCGATTGCGCCCCGGCATCTTCGGATAGATATCCCATTCCTGGTATTCCACGCGATTACCCCGGCCGTCCCGTTCGGGAAGCTTTCGCTCACCGCCACTGCCGTAATTGCCAAAGCGTCGTCCGCCCACCTGCCCAGGAGGCGCCTGGCCATGGGACCGAACATAAGCCAGCGTTTCAAACGCCGCCTTGGGGATATCTCGAACCGCCACATGCTTGGGAATGCATTCCGAATAGCCGGGAAACGCAGATGAGCCCAGGAGAGCCACACCTACCATGGCGATGCTTAGAAAGAAGCGGGTGAAACGTGCCATGCCTTCCTCCAGGGTGGGAATCATATCAGTGCAAAAGCGGTTCACGCCCGACTTCGACAATCCTTAGCAATATGAATTATTTCAATTCCGAATTTAATTAGGATTCACCCATCCAAAACAAAAACGGAAAAAGTTCCCAGATTTTTCGAAAATTTATTTTTCCAACAAACAAGCTGGGCTAACATTTCTCAACTTTCCTTCAGGAGGTAAACAAATGGCACCAATTCTCAGGACTGCTTTGGCCACCGCCATCGCCTTTGTGCTGGCGGGCACGGGCCTTTCCGCACAGGAGGCTCCTTCGACGTTTGGCGGTGGCATCAAGGCTCGTTTCGGCGTCGACTCTGGCAACGTCCAGAAAGACACGAACGCGAACAAGATGCTCGGCGCGGGGTTCAGCTTTAATTACAACCTTGCCAAGGGTTCCGCCATCATTGGTGAGCTGACCTATACCCAGTTCTCCTCCGTGACGTTTCCCAACCCCATCCAGGCTCCCGCCAACCCGGCACTGTCCGGTGATATGCGCCGCAATAAGCTAAGCGGCTTTTCGATGCGCCTCGGCTACCGCCGCGCCATTGGCGAAACGGAATGGAGCTGGCAGGCCGGCGTCCTTATGGATCGCCTGAAATCCAGGCAGGAAGTTTCTGGCCAGCTTGCCGTGGGTGCCACCATTGGCACCGCCGTGATCGAAAGCTTGGTGGCTACCCCCGAATCCACCAAGCTTCGTCCCGGTGCCTTCGCCGGTGTCTATACCAACATCAGCTCGGACATCTCGGTTGAATTCAATGTCCTCACGGTTGGGTATAGCCAGGTGAACTGGGTGCCCCAGACCTACTCAGGGCAGACCGCGGCAGCGGTGTCCACCAACCGCACGGGCCTCGCGCTCGAATGCGCCTTCGGCTTCCGTTTCTAGGTCTAGTCCAATTAACGCTTTGAGGAGGAATAAATGAGACTTCAGATTCTATCTCCGGTGGCGCTGCTCCTCGCCGCTGGTGGTTCGTTGATGGCCCAGGAAGTTATGGGCACGATCACCGGCACGATCCGCACCCCCGATGGCGCACCGCTTGTGGGCGCCACGGTTCGAGTCAATTCGGCCAAGACCCTGAGTGACCGCACGGCCATCACCGATGCCCAGGGCAATTTCCGCTTGCCCCTGCTGCTACCCGGTGACTACAAGGGAACCGTAAGCAAGGATGGCTTTGTGGGTTCCAAGGCGGAATTCCGCATCGGCGCTGGTGGCGTAGTTCGTCAGGACTTTGTGATGAGGCCAGTCCAGACCACTGGCGCTATCGTTGAAGTGGTGGCTTCGTCCTCTGCTGTGGATAAGACTCAGACCAAGACCGCTTCCACCCAAACCATGGAAGAAATTGCAACGATCCCTACCACGGGCAACTACGCCATCAAGGCTCTCGCCGCTCTGACGATGTCGCCTTCGGTCAATGAGTCCAATCCCTACTACGCTACCGTCCGCGGCGGCGCCCAGGGCCAGACCCAGTACATGGTCAATGGCCTCTCGGTGCGGGATAACATCACCAGCCAGGGCCGTCCCCACGACGTCATCCTGGACGATCTGGTCGAAGAGAGCCAGATCATCCTGTCGCCCTTGAACGCCAAATACGGCGACAGCTCCGCCGGCTTGATTAACATCGTGGAAAAGACCGGCTCCAATGAATTCTCCGGCACCATCCGCGCCAAGCTTGATCGTGGTTCCTGGAATGTTCAGCGCCCCAGGGGCTGGACCATTAATCGTACACCCTACAACACCCCAGAAGCCGCACCCAGCGATGACCTTACGCGCACCTACGAACTTTCCATTTCGGGCCCCATCATCAAAAACGTTCTAACCTTCACCTACGGCACCCGTGTTCAGCCATCATCAACAGCAGTACGAACGGCCGTTAATCTCAATACAAACACTTTTGCGCTTCAGCAGGGCGCCGCAGTGGCGGCTTTCCAATACAACAACAACCAAAGTCGACTGCTACCGACAAAATTTTCCTTTCACCAGGGCCGTTTGTTTTGGCAGATCGGCCAGAACCACAGCCTGGACTACAGTCATGCTGAGAACACAAACCTCTACGCAGATTGGGGTGCTGGCGCAAACACAAACTCGATCGACTTTGCGCTCGGCAGTGAGCAAACCAGCGTAACCAAGTTCCGACAGATAACCTACCGCGGCATTTTCTTCGGCAACCAGACCTTCGAGTTGAGGTACGGGGCCAAGGAATCCACGATCAAATTCGTATCCGGCCCCGGCGACCCCATCGAGGTTCCTTGGGTGGTAGCAGGTGCAAATCAAATCCACACCGGCGCCGTTCGCGCAATCACTAACGGTGGAAATGCGGATAATCGCCCCGAATTGCGTAATACCTATAACCTCATCGCCAACTACACCGGCTACTTTGAACTGGCAGGCACCCATAACGTGGATGCTGGTTTCAGCTGGATCAAGACCCAGTGGGGCTCCGTGCAGAATAGCGGTGGCCCGAACCAACGGACCTTCCGCACCGCTGGTCGCCTACCCGGTGACAATTTTGTCATGTTCAACTACAACACGCCCGTAAACGGCGTCAATTATTTCTCAGACAACTCCGGAGCCTATAGAGGGTCTATTCCAAGCATGACTCAGTACCTTGGCGCATCCAATGGAGACCTTACCAAACCAACCACCTCGCTCTATGTCAACGATCAGTGGAGCTTCAATAATAATTTCAGCCTGATGATGGGCCTGCGCTACGAGAAATACGTTTACAACGACTCCCAAGGCGAGCGCTATAACTCCAGCAGCACCTCACCCCGCTTCGAGGCCAAGTGGGACATCGGTGGCAACAACCAGCGCATCGTGAACTTGAGCTACGGTGAGTTCCGCGGCAACGTGCACGAGCGTATCACCCGCGCCTTCTCGACCTTCCG
>JAUYES010000437.1 GCA_030691225.1 Holophaga sp.
ACACTGAACTGAGGAAGTTATTAGGGGAGGTATTCCGAGGGTTGGCCGGACACAGAGAATCGAAAATACTGGAAGGGCATCTGTTGGTAGATCATATTCACATGCTGATCGAGATACCGCCCAAGTACGCTGTCGCCCAGGTGGTAGGCTACATCAAAGGGAAGAGCGCCATTCATATTGCCCGTACGTTTGAGGGAAGACAGAAGAATTTCACAGGGCAGCATTTCTGGGCGCGGGGATATTTTGTGTCGACGGTGGGGCTGGATGAAAAGGTAATTCGCGATTATATCAAGAAACAAGAGCATGAGTTTAAGCGACAGGATCAGTTAGACTTATTGGCCGAGTAGGCCTCCACCCGTTGGGTGGCTCACAAGAAGACCGCTTTGAGCGGTTCACATATTTCAAGCCACCACCTTTGGTGGTGGTCGTTGACTGTCATTGATTTTTCCCGTGATGCCCGCAAGGTCGCCGGTTCCATCGCCGTCAAAGTCGGCGAAGGCGCTTACCCAGACCTGGTAGAAGGTGCCGTTCCGGCGTTCCCAGTCGGGGGCGTTGGCGAGGGTCGTCGCGGGGTCGGGCGCGATGGCGCGGAGGCTCACGTCGCCCGAGTCCGATTTCCCCGGGTCGGGACTCGTGGGCGAGGGACAGGCGGTGAGGAGAAGGGCAAGGGCCAGTGCGGCAACAATGCTGCGAGGTATTTGGTTCATCGCAGGATACTAGCCCTGCCACTTACCCCTAGGCCCTACTGGACAATGTTTTGTCCCCCGCACATACTCACGGCATGGACACCCAGAACCAAGTCAAGCGGAAGCTGTCGGACCCCAAAGCAATCGCGTATATCGCTGGTCTGCTAAAGGAAAGCGATTTCGATCACCGAAGCGAGCTCGCCGGTTTCCTGTGCGAGCACTTCGGGTTCTACGACCCGCGCGGCCGCGAGCAGCGCATGGGATGCCTGAAGGCGCTTCGTGAGCTGGAAGCTGCCGGCCACTTTACGCTTCCGGCAGCGCAAACGACAACGGGCCCGAAGACGCCACGGCGCTTGTCCGAGGCAGTGGCGGAGCCGACGGGAGTACCCGCCACCGCGGGAGAGGTCGAGGGACTGACGCTGCTCTTGGTGAGCGACACTGAACACATGCGGGTATGGAACGAGATGATGATCCGGGAACACCCGCGCGGGCATGGGCCGCTGGTGGGGCGGCAGATCCGCTACCTGGTCGGTTCCGCATACGGGTGGCTCGGAGCCTTCGGGTTTGCCGCGCCGGCCCTGTATCTCGTGGAGCGCGATCGGTGGATCGGTTGGAATGATGAACAACGGCGGTCCTGTCTGCACGCGGTGGTGAACATGAGCCGATTTCTGATCCGGCCGAGCGTACGGTGCGCCAACCTGGCCTCGCGGCTGCTGGCCATGGCCGTGCAGCGGCTTCCCGACGACTTCGAGCGATGTTATGGATACCGTCCCTTGCTCGTGGAAAGTTTTGTCGACCGTGCCCGCTTCGAGGGCACCTGCTATCGGGCAGCCAACTGGATACTGGTTGGCCAAACGCAGGGTCGGGGCCGTCAGGATCGTCTCATGGAAGCGAAGGAGACGGTCAAGGACATCTATGTGTACCCTTTAGAGAAAGACTTCCGGGTCAGACTGGGCCTGGCCGCGGATGCCGGTCGCATTGCCCTGGGGGCGGCCGATGGATTGGAGGCCGACACCTGGGCAGAAAAGGAGTTCGGTGGTGCGCCCTTGGGGGATACGCGGTTGAGCAGACGACTCGTGAAAGCAGCCGAGGCCAAAGCGGACGAACCGTGGAGAGCCTTCAGTGGTATCGCCAAGGGAGACTGGGCCGCAGTCAAGGGCTACTACCGGATGATCGATATGCCGGAGGACTCCGCGGTGACGATGGCCAACATCCTGAAGCCACACCGTGAACGCACCGTTCGACGGATGCAGGGGCAACGCACCGTCCTGTGCGTTCAGGATGGCAGCGATCTGGATTACAACCACGTGGCCACGTGCGAAGGACTTGGAGAGATCGGTACCAACCAGACCGGCACCTCGAGTCGCGGATTGCATCTGCATTCCACGCTGGCGATCGCCCCCAACGGCCTTCCCCTGGGTGTGCTGCGCGCCGGGTGCGTCGCGCCGAAGTCGAAATCACCGGAGGAAGAACGACCCTCGTTCGCCATTCCGATCGAGGAGAAAAAGAACTTCACCTGGATCGAGCATCACCGCGACATGGTGGAACTGGCAGCCGGGATGCCCCATACCCACCTGATCGATGTGTGCGACCGGGAGGCGGACTTCTTCGAGCTGTTCGACGAGCAGCGCCGCAATCCCTCCGTCGATCTGCTGGTTCGGGCCCATCACAACCGCCACATCACCGAGGGATCGTTGAAATTGTTCGAAGCGGTTCGGCAGGCGCCGGCCCAGAGCCGGGTCCGCGTCGATATCCCGCGGCAAAGTGCCCGGCCGAAGCGAAGCAAACAGCTTGCGCGTCCCAAGCGCCCAGGACGAATCGCGGACATGACCGTTCGCTACCTGCGTATCCAGCTCCGCCCTTCACACTACCATGCCGACAAGCTGCCGATGGATATCTGGGTGATTCATGCGTTGGAAGAAAATCCATCGTCAACAGCAAAAGCGGTCGAGTGGTTCCTGTTGACCACGATCGATATCGTTTCCGCGGAAGATGCCGAACAATGCCTGCGCTGGTACTGTTTGCGCTGGCGGATCGAGGACTGGCACCGCGTGTTGAAGTCGGGATGCCGGGTGGAAGATATCGCCCACGCAAGCGCAGAACGATTGCGCAGGGCGATTGCGATCAACCTGGTCGTTGCCTGGCGCATCATGCTGATGACGCTCCTGGGTCGGGAAACGCCTGATCTGCCCGCCGAAGTATTGTTCTCGGATGTCGAGCTCAAAACGCTACGTGCCTA
>JAUYES010000624.1 GCA_030691225.1 Holophaga sp.
GTTTTCCCCGAAGGCACGCGCTCGCGGCTGGGAGCGCCCTTCAAGTTCCAACGAGGAGCCGCTCACATCGCGCTCCACAGCCATGCCCCCATCGTGCCGATCATCGTGACCTGCGATCCCCCGCTGCTGAATAAAGGGGCGAAATGGTATGATGTCCCGCTTGAGACCTGTCGATATCGAGTGCGAATCCAAGCCCCGCTTGTGTTGGACCTACCTGGAATCGATGATCTTCCTCTCCACCAAGCCGCCCGGATCTTCACCAAGGAACTGGAACAGTACTTCGATAGGGAAGTTTATGAGTCTGGAAATCACGCCCCTTGAGATGAAGCAATTCATCATTGAAACGCTGGCCCTGGAAGACACCCAGCCCGAAGACATCGGCGATGATGAACCTCTTTTCATCGAAGGCTTGGGCCTGGATTCCATCGATGGCCTGGAACTCGATATCGCCCTGCGCAAGAAATTCCAGATCGAAGCCAGCGAAGATAAACCTGCCAGCCGAGAGCATCTGGCCACGGTCCGCTCCTTGATCGCCTTCGTTTCAGCAAATACCCAAGCACCTGCCTGACCTTTGATTGGAGAACCGTTCATGACCATGACGAAAGACGAAATTCTCACTAAGCTTCGCGATGTGCTGGTGGATGCCTTTCAGCTCGATCCCGCCAAGATCACCCTGGAAGCCCATCTTTTCGAGGATCTCGATCTGGATAGCATCGATGCGGTCGAACTCGCCATCCAGCTCCAGGACATCACGGGCCGGCGCGTCAAGGCCGAGGAATTCAAAAGCGTTCGCACCGTAGCCGATGTGGTCGAAACTCTGCACAAGATGCTGCAGGAGTCCTGATTCATCGTGGGATTTTCACCGCTTGCCCAGCTATTGAATGGACAGCGGGCCCCCAGCGACCCCGTGGTGATCGCGGGCGGTCAGCCGCTGCCCTATGATCTCTTCGCACGCAGCGTAGCCGCTGTCGCCGCCCTGGCAGAACGGGAAGGCCGAGGTCGCTGGTTGCTGGGCATGGAAGACGCCTGGCATTTCAGCGTGGGGTTCTTTGGTTTGCTGCGAGCGGGTTGTTCCATCGCCATTCCGCCCAATCATCTCCCCGCCACGCTGGAGCGCCTGCGCCACCAGGTCGACGGCATCCTTACCGATACCACCGCGCCGGGACACCACCTGCCTGAGCCGGGTGATTCCTTCCCCGATCCCAGCCCCTTAGCCGATGGCGCCGTGGCCTTTTGGACCTCCGGCAGCACCGGGGAAGCTAAGTGCATCGAAAAGCGCCTTTCCCAACTCAGCGCCGAAGTCGAGGTGCTCGAGGCCACCTTCGGCCATCGCTTCGAAGGCGGCCCCGTGCTCGGCACGGTACCGCATCAGCACATCTACGGCTGCCTGTTCCGAATCCTCTGGCCCTTAGCGGCTGGGCGACCGCTTGTCACGGAAGTCTGCGGGGATCCCGACCGCCTTCGCTTCGTCATGGGCCAGGCATCCTCTCCAGCACTGGTCTCCAGTCCGGCGCTGCTGGCGCGGCTACCGAACCTGGTGGATCTCGATCATTTCGCCTCGGCCGCTTCCGTCATTTTTTCTTCAGGCGGACCACTGGCCACGGCCGATGCCATTGCGTGGCGTAAGTGGATCCCCAAAGGCATCGCGGAGATCTACGGCAGCACGGAAACCGGCGGCATCGCTTGGCGCGTGCAGTCGGAAGAGCCTGAGTCATCGTTATGGACCCCCTTTCCCGATGTCGCCCTCGCCTTCGAACCCGACGGCGCCCTGCGGGTGCAGTCCTACCGGGTGGGGCCAGAGGCTCTCCGCATGGAAGATGCCGCCGAATGCCTTTCCGATGGACGCTTTCGCCTACTGGGCCGCCTGGACCGCATCGTCAAGATCGAGGAGAAACGCGTCTCCCTGCCCGAATTGGAGGCCGCCCTGGAAACCCACCCTTGGGTGCAACGGGCCGCGATCACCCGGCTGGATGGCGCCCGGGTAATCCTTGGCGCCGTCATCGTGCTCGCGTTGGATTGCCCTCCTTTTTCTGCCGAGGATCGGCGCAAACTCGGCCAGACCTTTCGCCGTCACCTCGCTCAGGGCTTCGAACCCGTGGTAATTCCTAAGCGCTGGCGTTTTGTGGACGAACTCCCTTTTAATGACCGAGGTAAGCTCACCCCTCAAACCCTGGCCGCGCTCTTTGCGGTTTCTGCGGTCTGATCCAGGAGATGCAAGCGCCATGACTGCCCCGAACATAATGCCCACCGTGCTGCGCCGGGAATCCGGCCCGGAAGAGGAATTCGTATTGGCCCTCGAACCTGAGCACCTTGTCTTTCAAGGGCATTTTCCGGGAAACCCCATTTTGCCCGGTGTCATGCAAGTGGATTGGGCCGTGCGCCTAGGCACGATTGCCTTTGGCCCTTTGGGGGATTTCATCGGCATCAACAATCTGAAATTCATGGATCTGGTTCGTCCCGGGGAACAGCTTTCGGTATTCCTCGCCTTCGACGCACCAGCAGGCAAACTCGCCTTCCGATATGAAGGTCCCGATAAACGAAAATCCAGTGGCACCATTCTCTTCGCTCGGCCCTGAACCCTCTGGAACTAGCAATAGACCCCGTTCCTCAAGGGCGAGATACTTTCCCTACGGCGCAAATGACTTGCTCTGTGGTGTTTTCACGGGGTCTGGTGCCCGAGTCTGCTCCAGGACGAATCGATCCCTTTGATAACAGGTGAACCAACCATGCCCGAATCTGCCCAACCCAGCACGTCGCCATCCTCAGCCTTGACGATTGGTGCCTCGCGTCTTCGGATCGAGGACGTGGTGGAAGTCGCCTTCGAACAACGCCCCATCCAGCTATCTGAAGCACCCGCGTACCGAACCCATATCGAAGCCAGCACCACCTTCCTGGATGAATTGCTGGAGCAGGGCGTCGAAGTCTACGGCGTCAACACCGGCTATGGCGATAACTGCACCGTGACGATTCCGCCTTCCCTGGTGAAGGAACTGCCCACGCATCTGACCCGGTACCACGGCTGCGGGCTGGGTTCCTTCCTGGATCAACCTCAGGTTCTGGCGGTGCTGGTGGCGCGGATCAATTCGCTAGGCCAAGGCTACTCCGCCGTGCGCTGGGAACTGCTGGAGGCCCTGGCGAGCCTGATCAATCACCGCATTCTCCCCCGCATTCCGTCCGAAGGTTCCGTGGGCGCTAGCGGTGATTTAACGCCGCTTTCCTACATCGGCGCCACGCTCATTGGCGAACGGGAAGTCACCTACCAGGACGAGGTCATTCCCGCCCTCGAGGCCTATTCTCGCGCCGGGTTGAACCCCCTAAGCCTCGCCCCCAAAGAGGGCCTGGCCATCATGAACGGCACCGCCGTGATGACCGGCTTGGCCTGCTTGGCCTTCCATCGTGCGGATTACCTCAGCAAGCTTTGCACGCGCCTGACCTCCCTGGCCGGGGCCGCCCTGCGCAGCAATCGGGATCATTTCCATCCGCGCCTTTTCGAGCTCAAGCCCCATCAGGGCCAAGCCGACGTGGCGGGCTGGATCTACCAGGATCTGGGCGGTGCGCCGGGCTCCGAAGAACCCATTCGTCTCCAAGATCGCTACTCCATTCGCTGCGCCCCCCATGTCATCGGCGTGCTGCGAGATGCGCTGCCCTGGATCCGTCGCGATGTGGAAAACGAATTAAACAGCGCCAACGACAATCCCCTCTTCGATGGCGAGAACCGCCTGCTGCTGCACGGCGGCCATTTCTATGGCGGCCATATCGCCTTCGCCATGGATGGCCTGAAAACCGCCGTGGCCAATCTGGCGGATCTCATGGATCGTCAGCTCGCCCTGCTGGTGGACGTGCGCTACAACCAAGGCCTGCCGCAAAATTTGTCGGGCGCCACGGGGCCTCGCGCCGCCATCAATCACGGGCTGAAGGCTGTGCAGATCGGCTCCAGCGCCTGGGCTGCTGAGGCACTCAAGCTCACCATGCCCGCCTCGGTGTTCTCGCGTTCCACGGAATGCCATAACCAGGACAAGGTCAGCATGGGCACCATCGCCACCCGCGACTGCCTGCGGGTGCTGGAATTGACTGAACAGGTCGCTGCGGCCCTCCTGCTGGCGACCATCCAAGGCGTGCGGCTGCGTATGCGCGAAGGCACCCATGCGGTGGATCGCCTCGCTCCCGACGCCCGGCAGTTCTTCGAGACTTTGAGCGAAGCCCTGCCCTTCATCAACGAGGATTTCGCCCTGGATAACCTGCTCCGGGATCTCGTGGCCGGGACCCAGACGCAACGATGGAGCCTGTACGCATGACCCCCGATCTCAGCGAAGAAGTCGTCATCGACATCCCCTTTCACGATGTGGATTTGATGGGCGTGGCGTGGCACGGCCACTACGTCAAATACCTGGAAATTGCCCGCACGGCCATGATGCGCAAGATCGGGTTGGACTATCCCCAGCTCAAAGAAGGCGGCTACATGTGGCCCGTGGTGGAGTGCCACCTGAAATACATCAAGCCCCTGCTTTACGGCATGAAAGTGCGCGTGAAGGCCACGCTGGTGGAGTGCGAGAACCGAGTCAAGATCACCTACCTCATCACCAATGACGCCACTGGCGAACGCCTGAACAAGGCCTGGACCACGCAGGTCGCCGTGAAAGGCGAAACGGGCGAACTGGAATTCATCATCCCTCCCCACCTTTTCGCATCGGTTCTCAAGCCATGACACTGTTCAAACTATTCCAGGCCATGCTCCTCCTTCCGGTCGCCGCCCTGCTGGCTCAAACCCCAAAACCCTCCGCGGCGGAAGCCTTGACGGCGCATCTGCAAAACACACCCCGCCTGCATGTGGCCTTCACGCAGACCCGCACCCTGGCAGCCCTTTCACGCCCCCTGAAGACCTCGGGACGCTTGGTGCTGGCCCGGGAACTCGGCGTCATCTGGCAGGTTCAGAAGCCCCTCAACCTCACGTATGTGGTCGGACCGAAGGGCATGATGGAAGTGGGTCCGGACGGCAAAGCTAAGAAGAAAAACGCCAAGGACGTACCCATGGTGGCCCAGATGGGGCGCATCCTGCAGGCGCTGCTCCAGGGGCGCTGGAGCGCGCTGGAAGAATTCTTCACCCTGCGCGCCGAAGGCAGCTCGGAACGCTGGAAAATCATTCTCGTTCCCAAACCTCAGACGGCGACCTTCCTGAAAGGCGTTCAGATCACCGGCGGGCGCTTCATCGATCGCATTCACGTGGATGAACCCTCGGGCGATGCCATGGATCTCGTGTTTGATCGTCCCCGCCCCGATGAGCCGCTCTCCGACGAAGAACAGCGCCTCTTCAAGTTCGAGTAGGCCCCATGCGCATTCGGGGCTGGCTCTGGGCGCTCGCATTGGTGGGCATGGCGATCTTCACTGGCTGGCAGTTGGCCAGCGGCAACGCCATCCAAACCGATCTGCTGGATATGCTCCCCGATACGGAACGCAATCCCTTGGCGGAGCAGGCCATCAAATCCCTGGCCAAAACCACCGGCGAGCGCGCGGTGTTTTTGGTCCATGCCGATAGTCCAGCCCGCACGAAGGCCGCCGTCCTGACCATGGCCGATAGCCTCCACAAGTCCGGAGCCTTTCAGGATGTCACCGCCACCTTGCCACCCATCGACCCCGGCATGGTGGGCCGCTTCTACACCCCCTTTGCCTGGCGCGTGGCGCCGCCCTCGGCGGATCTCGCCGCCTCTCCGGAATCCCTGCGAGCTCGCATCGAGTCACGCCTCGTTTCCCCTCAGGGCAGTTTTTCGAGCCTAGGTGCTGGCGTGGACCCCCTGGGCAGCCTGGATGACTTTCTTTCGAGCCTGCCGTTGATGTCCTCCCGTCTGACGGTGGAAGACGATCTGCTGGTGATTTCAAGCTCCTCCGGGCCCTACGTCATGTTCACCGGCGGCCTGCGGGGCTCGGCCTTTGATCCCGATGTTCAGAAGCGGGTCATCGCCGCCACTCGGAGTGCGGAAAAAGAGCTAAAGAACAGCTTCCCCGGCGTGGAGATCCTGAAGACCGGCACGGTGTTCTACGCCTCCGATGCGCGCGAATCCGCCGAGACCGAGGTCAACCTCATCAGCACCAGTTCGATGCTCTGCATCTGCCTGCTCTTTTTCGCGGTGTTCCGCTCCCTGCGGCACTTGCTGTTGGGGATGCTGGGAGTCGTGGCGGGTTTCGTGGCGGCCACGGCGGTCTGCCTGCTGATCTACGGCAAGCTCTACCTGCTCACCATCGTGTGCGGCTCCAGCGTGATGGGCGTTTCCGTGGATTACACGGTTCACTACTTCGCCACCCACCTGGGAGCGGGCGAGAGCTGGGACCCCTTCGCGGCCCTGAAAAAAATTCTGCCCGGGCTCTGGATTGGCCTGCTGACGACCTTGCTGGGCTACGCGGCTCTGCTGGTGGCGCCCTTCCCTGGGCTGCGCCAGATCGCCGTTTTTTCCATCGTGGGCCTCATTGCCTCCTTCCTGACCGTGCTGTTCCTCCTTCCGGAATTGCTGCCTCGGCCCATGCCGCCCCAGCCTCGCTTCATGCGCGCCCAGCGATGGATTTTGGACTGGGGCATCAAGCTCTCGCAGATGCGCGGGGCTCAAGTGGCCTTGATTGCCCTGACTCTGCTCCTGGGGTTATCCCTTTTCAAGCTGCGCGTCGATGACGCGGTGCAGGGCCTGATCCTGCCTTCCCGCACCCTGCGGGCCCAGGAATCCCGCATCAGCGAACTCACGGGACTTTCCAATTCCGGCATTTTCCTGCTGGTGGAAGGGGCCGATGAAGCCCAGGTGCTGGCGCGCGAAGAGGCTCTCCTCGAACGCCTAGCCAAGACGCCGAAGACCGCCGAGCAGGAAGGCTTCCAGGCCATTTCCACCTTCGTGCCCTCCCCCGCACGACAGGAAGCGAACTTGCGCCGCCACCGCGAACTGGCTCCCCAACTGCCCAAGGCCTTGGAAGCCTCCGGCTTTAAGCCAGCCATCGGGAAGACCCTGATCGAGGGACTCAAGGCTTCGGCCAACCAGCCGCTCACGGTGGGCGCCTGGCTCCAGACCGACTTTGCCACACCGTTCCGCATGCTCTGGCTCGGGGCCACCCCCAAGGGCGCCGCCTCCGTGGTCTTTCCCATGGGAGCGCCCGATTCTCGAACCCTTGAGCAAGCAGTTCAGGGCCTCCCGGGCGTCAGCCTGGTGGACAAGGCCCGCAGCGTTTCGGGCCTGCTCGGGCAATATCGCCAAATCGCCATTTGGGCATTGATCGGAGCCATCGCGCTGGTCTGGATTCTTCTCGCCTACGCCTATGGGCTCCGCGTGGGCACCGTTATTCTGCTGCCTTCCCTGGGAGGCATCCTCCTTGCCCTCGCGGGTCTGGCCCTGGCCGGTATTCCCGTGACCCTGTTCAGCACCCTCGCCCTGATTCTGGTATTGGGCTACGGCGTGGATTACCCCATCTTCATGCGCGAAGGCGGACAGGAAGATCCCACCTATTTCGTTGGCGTGCAGGTGGCGAGCCTCTGCACGCTAATTTCCTTTGGCCTGCTCTGCT
>JAUYES010000459.1 GCA_030691225.1 Holophaga sp.
GTGCTATTCGATGATTTTATTTCAGGATGCGTTTTTGTTTCTGACTTCGTTGGCGATTGATCTCCTTGCGGTAGGTTCCAACATTTCGGTTATGGTCCCGCAGACTCGGGGCAAAAGTGTGACCGCCAGTGCCCGTTGCAACAAAGTAGAGATCCTTTCCCACTTTGGGGTTCAGCGCAGCGCGGATGGCGGCGGTACTGGGAATGGCGATGGGAGTCGGCGGTAGACCGGCAATGGAATAGGTGTTAAAGCGATGAGGTCGGCGGATGTCTTCGGTCAAGGGTGCGGTAAACCGAAGATCTCCTGTCTTCCACCGCGCATATTGACTGGTGGGGTCGAACTGGAGACGCATGGAAACCTGAAGACGCTTCAAATAGACACCGGCAACCTTGGGCAGTTCCTCAGGAATGTTGGTTTCCTTTTCTGCCAGGCTGGCCAAGATCAAGGTTTGGTAAGGATCGAGCGGGCCTCCTTCTAGCTTTGGGCGCACTTGATCACGGAAGGCTTCCACCATGGTCAGTAGGATTTCCTCTGGTTCCATGGCGCGGTGCAAGCGATAGGTTGCCGGAGCCAGGAGCCCTTCCAGGCTCTCTGCGCCTTCAAAACCCGCGGTGTGAGCCAGTCGTGGACTTTTCCAGAGGGCCCAGAAGGTCTCTTCAGGAACGAAGTCCTTCAAACGTTTTTGCACGCTCCAGGCATGCATGGCCGGAGTGAGCGAGATATTGGTGAAATGAATATCACCCCGTCGCAACTTGTTGGCAACTTCGGACATGCTGACGCTCGGAGCCATGGCGTATTCGCCGCGAATCAGCTGAAGCTTGCGCGATCTAGCCCAGAGCTTGAACAGAGCTGCTGAGCGAATGATTCCTTGTTGTTCCAGCTGGTCGGCAATCTGACTTACCGTTGACCCCTTTTTGATAAGCACAGTGGCTTCTCGAGACAAGGGGCCATTGCGCTGCCAGGACCACCAACCCCCTAGGGGAATCAGGGCCAATAGAGCAGTGACAATTAATAGCCGAGTCGACGTATGGGATCGCTTCATGCTGACTTGAAACTAGACGAGATCGAAGGCGCTGAAGAAATAATGAACTTCGCGATCGGCGGTGGATGGGGCGTCCGAGCCGTGGACGGCATTCTTGGTGACATCCTC
>JAUYES010000461.1 GCA_030691225.1 Holophaga sp.
AGGACTGGCAAGGCGTACAAAGGCCACCTTCAAGGAAAAGCCCTGGATGTACCCATCGAATTTCAGACCGATCTTAGCCTTCATCAGCAGGCAGGTCTTCCAGCGATCATTCTCGCGCTCGGCTTCGGTCGCGGTTTGTTCTGTATCGGTGCATTGCTTGGCGGTGACAGCCAGTTGGGTGTGCAGGCCTTCGGGAATGCCCTGATGGCGAAGGACCCGGCGCAGCCAGCGATGCACGATGAGATCGGGGTAGCGGCGGATGGGGCTGGTGAAGTGCAGGTAATCCTCCAACGCCAAGCCAGAATGCCCGATGTTCTCGGCGCTGTATTCGGCGCGCTTGAGCGAGCGCAGCAGCATGGTGTTCAGCATGGCTTCCAGAGGACCGCCGCTGATTTTTTCGAGCAAGGCATTGAGGACTTCCGGCGTGGGTGTCTCGAAGGGCCGCATGAGCCCAAAGGTGGAGGCGATTTCCTTGAAGACCTCGAGCTTCATGGGATCGGGCGCGCCATGAATGCGGTAGATGGTGGGGATCTTGAGGTGGGTGAAGAACGTTGCCACGGCCTCGTTGGCCAGTAGCATGTATTCCTCGATCATGCGGTGGGCATCGTGGTGACCGTATTTCCGGGCGTCGATGGGCAGGCCTTCGTCGTCGAATACGAATTCGGTTTCATCGGTGTTCAGATTCAGGGCACCGCGATCCATGCGCTCGGCCGTGAGCTTGCGCGAGAGCACCAGCGCCTGGTCCAGCATTTCGCAGACTTCTTCGCCGAACTCGGCGCGGGTGCGTTTATCCAGATCCAGACAGGCGGTCTTAACCTGATCGTAGGTGAGGCGCTTGCGGCTCTTGATGACGCTTTCGGTAAAGCGGGTATCCACTACCTCGAGATCGGCGGAAATGGTCATCCAGGCCGTCATGGTCAGACGGTCAACGCCTTCGCGCAGGCTGCAGAGTTCGCCACTGAGGCGCTCGGGCAGCATGGGAATGCATTCATCGGGGAAATATACCGAGGTGCCTCGGGTGTTGGCCTCTTTGTCCAGGGGGCCATTTTCTTTCACGTAATGACTGACATCGGCGATGTGCACGCCCAGGAGCCAGCCGCCGCCTTCGTTCTCGGGCAGCACTTCCAGGCTGATGGCGTCGTCGAAATCCTTGGCCGTGGGCGGATCCACCGTGACGGTGAGGAGGTTTCGAAGATCCTCCCTGCCTGTGCACCATTCCTCCGGAATCTCTGTAGGGAAGGGCGCCAGTTCATCCATGATGGCGGTGGGGAATTCCGTGCGCAGGTTGTAAAGCGCGGCCGTGAGCTTGTTCTCAATCTTCAGATCCGTGGGCCGACCCAACCGTGCCACGACCACACCCTTGAGTTGCTGCAATTCCGGGTTGGGATCGAGCTTGATGCTGACGAGATCGCCATCACCGGCCAGATCCGTGGGCAGCACGCTGATGATCTGGGAAAGGCGGGGTTCCAAGGGCACGGCGCGCCAGCCCCAGGGCTGCTGCTGCAGGTGGGCGGGAATGGGGTTTTCTGAGCGGGAAATGACCTTAATGATTCGTCCTCGGGCCCGGCCGTCGCGGGTTTCTCCAGAAATTTCAGCCAACACCTTATCGCCATGGATGGCGCTATGGGCATCTCGCCAATCCACCAGCATGTCCATGCCCGCACCCTTGCGTACCCCCAGGGGCCGCAGGAAACCACCGGTGCCTTCCGGCTGGCCCAGGTAGGTGGCTTCGAAGGGCTCGAAGCCACGGGACGACACTGGGGCAGCCGAAGGAGCTTCCGCCCGCCGAGCTGGCCGGGGATCCGAATCCCTACCTTTCTTGGGTCGTTGAGGCTGGGGGATGAAGGAGTGGTTCTTGCGCGCCATGTACTGAGCCTAGCCCCCAATGCCCTTGGCGGGAAGCGCGAGCCTCAGCGTTTAACCAGCAGCTGCCGGGCCAACCAACCCTGGGCACGCCCCAGGGCCAAGGCGAGGTGCAAGGTCCCGACAAGGCCCAAGACTCCCAAGAAACCAAGGCCCAACAGGAGATACATAGGGGGCAGGTTGCCGGGGCCATATTGGCTGCAAAGGATCGTGAAATCGCCATCCACATGATTGCCAAAGAGGCGCATCAGAGGGGCGGCCATGAATGCCACGGACAGCGAGAAGGACGTCACCATCGCCGTGAAATAAAAAATGCCAAAGGGCATGTGCAGGAGGAGGTAAACGAGGCTGGTCCAGGTGTAGCCGTCCTTGAAGAGGTTTCCCAACCGCTCGGTCCAGCGCAGGCCGGCGGGGAGAACGGTGGGGCGCCGTGGCATGCGGACATCGAGGAGCGCTTCCACCAGGCGGCCTTCGGCGAGTGCCAAGGCGCGGCTGGAACCCAGGAAGAAAATCAGCAGCGGGAAGCCAATGACGAGAATCATCAGGCCAAGCGATAGGCTCAGGCCGGTCACTACCCAGGTGAAGGCGAAGATACCCACAGGCAGGGAAAGAAGCAGGTAGAGCACCGAGGTGTAGGCCTTGGGATCTGAAAAAACGCCAAAGAAGGATGGCCAGGGGCGATCGCCTTGAGCCGCCTCCTGGGTAGGAGGTCTGGGTGTGGCCAAGGCTTCGGCCACCACCTGTTCGCGCTGCCGATAGGTTTCGGCGAGTTGCTCGGGCGTGCCCAAGGCGGCTAGGGTCTTTTCCAAGGCTTGGGATGGTGTGAGCAGGGGGTCCTCCCAAGCCAGGCGAGACATTTCCCGATCGATGCGCTGTTGGGCGTCGTAGAGGGCATCTTGGATCAAGGCCTTATCGCTACCCACTAAGGCTTTTGTCATGGCTTCTAAATAGGCGCTAAGCGTATAGGACATGATGGAGCCTCCCGGGTGACCGATGAGTCAGGCTAATTCTTTTCTTGATCGGAAAAGTCTCGGATCGGCGAGTGATGGCCATTAATCGGCGAATGATCCGAGTTCGCGGGAAAGCCATCACCGGGGTAAACTTCCGGATTGGTTATTGGAGCGCACATCATGTCTGAAATCCTTATCCCTGTTTCCTTTGGCGAATTGCTCGACAAGATCACCATCCTGGAAATCAAGTCCGAACGCATGACCGACGCCGTGAAGTTGGTTAATGTCCGCAAAGAACTGGATGCTCTCAACACAACCTGGGCTGCGCACCCTGCCTCCAAAACGGATATTCGGGCTCTAAATGCCGCCCTGAAGGCTGTCAACGAGCGTCTTTGGGTGATCGAGGATGATATTCGGGCCCAGGAAAAGCAGCAGGCCTTTGGTGCCGAATTCATTCGTCTGGCTCGTGCCGTGTATTTCGAAAACGATGAACGTTCGCGCGTCAAGAAAGACATCAATCTGGCGTTGGGTTCGGCCTATGTCGAGGAAAAGTCCTACGAGGAATATCGCTAGGGCTTAACGCGAAAGGTCTCAAAGCGTGCGATCACTTCTTCGATGGTGATCAGGTTCATGACGCCTGGAAATTCCACACGCTTGCCCCAAGGGATTTCGCTTGAGGGTTTGCCCAGGAATTTTCGAGCCGCCTCGTCGTAATGGTCCGAGGAATAACTCAAATCAGAGTAGGGACCACATCGCTGCAGATCGGTGCAGGCATAGAGTCCGAGCACCTTGGTGCCCATGGCATTGGCCATATGGGCCGGGCCTGAATCGGGGGAAAGCACCAGTGTGGCCCGTTCGAGTAGGGCGAGCAGTTGCTTCAGGGTGTCCTTGCCGATCAAGTCGATTACCGGCGCCTTCATGGCGGCCTGAATGGCGGAGCCAGTTTCACGTTCCAGTTGGCTGCGTCCGCCGCAAAGCGCGATGCGCCAACCTTTTGATGCTGCGTGGTCGGCCACGGCCGCATAGCGCTCGGGTGTCCAATTGCGTAGTGCATGGCTGGAGCAGGGCGAAATCAAGAGCGTCGGCTGCTCACCGGGGAGTTGTTCCAGGGCCCATTCCCTGGCCGCAGCGGGTACGGGCAGATTCCACTCGACCTGGTTCTGCGCAAGTCCCAGCGGTTCACAGAACTTTCCAAAAACATCGAGCACGTGATGCCCGCCTGCCGGTATTCGTTCATTGATGAAGAGGCTGTGGCCTTCCTTACTTCGGGCATGGTCAAAGCCAATGCGCCGGTCGGCCTGAATGAAGGCGGATAGCAGGTTGGCGCGGAAGGCCAACTGCATCTGGAACAACACCTCGAAGCGCCGTCCCCCAAGCTTTTGGCGAAAGTCCCGAAGGCCCGCCCAGCCTGCCTTTTTATCGAAGGCGATGAATTCGATGTTCTCCAGGCCTTCCAGGAGTTTGGCCTCCCCTTTGCCAATGATCCAGGTGATGGGCACGTCGGGCCAGGCGCGGCGGAGGGTGCGAACCAAGGGCACCGCATGCGTGGCATCCCCCAGCGCCGATAGGCGAAGCATGCAGATCGAACTGGGTGCTGTGGGGATACTCACGTGCCGCCTTTAGAGAAATCTATCTAGCTATTCTTTTCTTCGCGCCCTTCGCGTGAGCCGAAAAATGGATGTTCACGCGAAGGCGCGAAGAAAAGATCAAAAGCCTGAAAATTCCTGGAATCAGCGACTTGTTTAGTGGCGGTCGCTGATCTTTTTGCAGTTGGCGATGAATTCCCGGGCATCTTCGGCACTGGGTTTGCGATCGGCGTTGGAATTCTGGGCTTCGGAGAGTCGTTCCATCGCTTTGCCGAGTTCTCGTAAATCTTCTTTGGTAAAGTTTTTGGCCTTGGACTTCAGTTCCTCGAGCACCTTCGTGGCTTCTTCTCGCTCGGCTTCGGGAAGGGCAGGCAGGGCGATAACGCCGCCGCCCATGGTGATCATTTGCGTTGCAAAGGCCTGAGGTCCGCCTGCCTGTTCCATCTTTTTCTTTCCGTAGAAAAAGAGACTGACGAGGGCGATAACCACAATCAGCAGGATGCTGGCGCAGCCAATGCCGACGTACATCCATACACTTTTCTTTTGACCTTCGGCCATGGCTCTCTCCTGTGTGGGTGAAAAAACAGAATATCAGGCCCTTTTCCAGCCCACACTGCCGTCTTTGCGGTCTTCCAGCAGGATGCCCATGGCCTTGAGTTCATCGCGCACGCGGTCGGATTCGGCCCAGTTCTTGGCGGCCTTGGCGGCCTTGCGGGCTTCGATCAGGGCTTCCACGTCGGCATCCAGATTGGATTCCTCGTGGGGCCAACCGGCGAAAATGGCGTTGGTCTCATCGAGAAATGCCAGCACGGCATCGCGCTCTTCACGGGTCAGGGCGATGCGGTCGTCCTGGGCATTGAGGTCGCTGACGAGGGTGAAGATGGCGGCTAGCGCTTCGGGCGTGTTGAGGTCATCGGAAAGCGAGGCCCAGAAGGCTTCGCGAGCATCGTTGGTGCGGCGGATCGGATCGATGGCTTCCTTCCATTCACCGCCTCCAGGCGAGGCTACGTTGCCTTCCATCCGCTTCCGGAAGGTGCGCAGGCGCTCCAGCGCACTCTTGGCGCCCTTCAATCCCTCGAAACTGAAGTTGTAGAGCTTGCGGTAGTGGTTGCTCTGAATGGCGTAGCGGAAGGTGATGGGATCGATGCCCTTTTCTTGCAGATCGCGCAGGGTATAGAAGTTGCCCAGGGACTTGGACATCTTCACGCCCTCCACCAGCAGAAATTCGCCGTGGACCCAGTGCTTAACCCATTGATGGCCGGTGGCGCCTTCGCTTTGGGCGATTTCGTTTTCATGGTGGGGAAAGATCAGATCCACGCCACCGCTGTGGATATCGACGCGTTCGCCCAGTAATTCCATGCCCATGGCCGAGCACTCGATATGCCAACCGGGGCGACCGGCGCCCCAAGGTGAATCCCAAGCGGGTTCGCCGGGCTTGGTGGATTTCCAGAGCACGAAATCACTCACGGATTCCCGCTCGTATTCA
>JAUYES010000480.1 GCA_030691225.1 Holophaga sp.
AGTTGGTCAGCCTTGGGGCTGGGCATTCTTGCCCTCGCGACCGTGGGTGGTATGACTTGGCGAGCCTATCATTTGGCCAATCGTGTCGGTCGAGAAGCCTTTCTGCTTTCCCGGCAGACCCAAGATTCCATCGCCCGCCAAGGCAGCATTCAAAATCAACTCAAGGCCATCAATGTGCAGAAGGAACTGCCCCGCTGGCGCTTGGCCGAGCGCATTCTGGGCGAGCGCAGCAGCCCGTGGTCACGCTTGACCGCCGAATTGGAGCGCAGTTTGGTGCAGGATATGCGGATCCGTGGCCTTCAACGCAGCCGTGGAGCGGATCAACAGGTGATCGTAAAGCTCAAGGGTGAAGCGCGCACACGGGCTGCCGAGGCGGCCTTTGTGGAATCGGTAGAGAAAAACCCATACTTTTCTCAAATAATCCTGGAACGCGAGAATGAGCGCCCCGGTGGAGGGATCGAATTTGAATTCACCATGCCCCTTGCCGCCATTCCTCCAACCTACGTGGCACTGCCCACCTTTGGCCCCCGCAAGATCGACTCACCGAAGGCTACCGCGTCCACTAAGGCGCCCGGTGCTGCTCCCATAAAAGCTGTGGCGAAACCAACAACGGCATCCAATACTCCAGTCGCCGCCATTCTGCCCAAGCCCATGGGGCAGCGTTCCGGCATCGCTGCAGCGGGCTCCGAGCCCCAAGGCGCCCCCACTCGCCCCCTTCGGCAAGCTCCAGAAGTCGATTCGGAAGATGCCAGACCTCGCCGCCGTCCCGGTTCCAGGACTTTCAATCGGCCCAATCCGGAGGAACGGCGATGAACCGCACGCTTCGCACCAGCACGATTCGCCTAGTTGTTGGGATCACCTTCTTCGTCGGCGCCCTCGGCGTGGCCATCGTGCTGCTGCCGGATGCCAGCCAGAAAAGGGTTCGACAGGAAAAGGCTTACCGCGATGCCAAGGCTCAGTTGGATGTTCAGGAAAGCGAGCTTGGCAAGTTAAAGGCTCGTTCCGAAAATCTGCGAATCAGCCGCGAACGCATGGAAGAAGTGCTCTCCGGCATGCCCAACGAGAACGAAGGCCAGCTCAAGTGGAAACTCAGTCGGGCACTCTTCGATTTATCGGCTGCTCACGGCGCGCAGATCCAGACTGTCAAATATGGAGCTCCCACCCGCGAAGGCGCGAAGGGCACTGACCTGGAGGCCTTGGACGTGGAGTTTGTCGCCTCGGGCATCTACGCCAATCTCAAGGCTTTTATGCTGGGATTGGAGAGCAGCAAATTGCCCTTTGGCCTCGCCAACGGCAAGCTCGAAGAATCCCCTGAGGGCGCTCGCCTAACCATTACGCTGCGAGCCTTCCGACGCACCGGCATCACCAAGGCCGATCCAGCCGGGGAGGAAGTATGAGCGCACCCTCCTCTGGAAATCATTCACAGGGCCACTCACAAGGTTTGGCCTGGCTCGAAGAGCTCAAGAGCAACCGCAAAACCCAAGGCGGTCTGGGGGCTTTCGCCCTGGCCCTGGCCTTCATGGGCTACATGCTGTGGCCCGACGCGCCCAAGGCCAAGAGACCGAAGGTGGTTGCAAACCCAGGCATGGCGGCTCAGGAAAGCAATCGAACGCTGCAATCGCTAGAAAAACTGCCCGATCTTGCTCGGCTGGGCAAGGCGGGTGAACTACCCAGCGAGGCCCGGATGTATCGGGATCTCTTCCAGTTCGATGGTCCCCCGCCACCACCGCCTCCTC
>JAUYES010000484.1 GCA_030691225.1 Holophaga sp.
CCAGCTGATCCTGGTGGATCTGGAGGGCATCGGCCATGGCATTGAATTCCCGGGCCAACTGTCCCCGCTCGTCTTGAGCTAGAACCGGCGATCGGGCCGCGATGTCCCCGGCGCCGAAGCGACCCATGGCCTCGGAAAGGCGATGAATGGGATGCAGCAGCGACCGCCCCAAGGCAAGGGCCAGGAGAAAAACGCCTAGGGTAGTGGCGGCCCCAACCAGGAGCGCGCTCCTCAGGGCTTTATGGATGGGCAGCAGGATCTCGGCTTCGGGGATGCCCACGGCTACCACCCATTGTCTGTCCACCAAATACGAAAGGGCTCCCCATTTATAGGTCGTGCCCATTTTGTAGTTCAGGGTCTGGGGCTGAGAGGTGTCCCGCGTTCGCTTGAAGGCGGCTACAAATTCCTCGGAAACCGGATCCACGAAAATCTCGCGATCCAGAAACTGTTTGGTGCGCTTGAGCTCTGCCTGAACGCTAGGCGCCAAGGGCATGAGGGCGTGGTATTGAAGGGCTGCGTTGCTGTGAGACAACACAATGCCCTGCGCGTTGAAGAGCGTCGCCGTTCGCCCGTTGACCCCGATCCTCCGGATGGCTTCTTCGATCTCATCCACCAAAAATTCCGTTACCAGCACACCGGCAATCCTCCCCTGCAGACGCACCGGAGCGGCGGAGAAGATTCGGGGCGTCCGCGTTACCGAGCCAATAATCCAATCTGAAGCTGCCAGGTGGCCACCCATGGCGGTCTGGAAATAGGATCGAAAACTGAAATCCCGCCCTTCAAATAATCGGTTGCTTGAAGCTAGGCATTTCCCTTCGGGAGACATCACAAAAACAGCCGAGAGGCCCTGGGTCTTACCCGCCTGTTGGTCCAGCCATTCCTGAATCGCGTAGTGGGCCTGCCCGCTTCGCTCTCGTTGACCCAGATAGTCCTGCACGTTCCGAGTCGAGGCCAAGTGATCCGCCAAACCCCTACCTGCCGCTAGGGATAGGTTGATTCGACTACTCAACTCGAAGGAGAGGGTCCGAAGACTGTCGAGTTCCTGCTGCACGGCACTGCGCCGGGCCAAGGAATAGGCGTAGGCGCCCATGCCCCCCACGGCCATCAGGACCACAAGCACAAAGGCGGCACCAAGCTTAAAAGCCAGCGAACCTGCGGCCATTCTGAAGAATCGATGCAGCATCGGAAGATTGTTGCACCCAACGATCTCGGCTGGGCAAAAAGTCTATCCGCAGCAGCGCTTGTATTTCTTGCCGCTACCGCAGGGACAGGGTTCATTGCGACCAACCTTCGTGGAGACGGCCGGAACAGGGACGCGGAGACCCGAGCCCACGATGGATGAAGGCGCCTCCGCCAAATGGCGCAAGGTAACTCTTCGGGATCGCAGCAGGGTTCGCAGGTCAGGCCAAGCGGCTTCGAGGGCCGCCATCAGCCGCTCCAAACTGGGGAAGCCCGCTGGCGAAGGTTCCTCGGTATCCCACTTCGATCCGGAAAGGGTCAAACAGGCCACGGGGGCATCCTCAATATCATCTTCATGCACCGAAGGCCCCCAGGGCGCTCCTTCGGGCCAAGACCGGAAGGTGAGAAAGGCATCCTCACAGGTGCAATCGGGATTGACGCAGTAATCGTCCAGAGCCTGCCAGATCACGTTCTCCAGACTGAAGAGGAGTGGCCGGGCGTGGGGCACGAGAATGCCGTAGGAAACCAACATCGAAGCATCCCAAGCCAGTTCGCGCGGAAAATAGGCCTGCAAGGTGGCCAGATCGGCAACGGCGAGTTGCGCCTCCTTCCTCGCCACGAAATAGTTTCGGGCCTCATCCCAAAGCTCCGGGGTCATTTTCGCCAACAAGCTTTCCGCCACGGATCGTGCCGCAGGATCCAATGGGTGCTTTGGCGTATCGATCAAAGCGCAATGGACCAGGTCAAGGGGAACCGCAACTTCCGGGAACTCAGCAGCATCCTCCGGTTGCTCCGGACGAACCAGTAAGCGCATCTCCGTGCAGCCGCAGAGCGGAGCATCGCACATTTCGGGCAATACCCATACGGGCACAAATCGCCCCGAAGCGCCCCGAAGCCCTAGCCCTGAAAACAGTCTTGCCCCATCTAAACCCATTGCGCGCTC
>JAUYES010000486.1 GCA_030691225.1 Holophaga sp.
TCGCCATCGTTGAGGACGGTGGGAAACCCAAGATTTACTTAAACCAAGCCTCAGTTACTGCCAGCGGCGTCGCAATGGCCGATGCCATCTACAAACTCGGTGAAAAACAGTAAGTAAGGCTGCCGCCCATACAAAGCCTTAGCCCCAACTTACCCAACCAGCCCGACCTGGAATCTCTCTGCGCGTGATCGATCGCGCGGGGAGATTTCCCTTTTTTAGTATGGGCAACCATTGGGCGTGAGTCACAGCCTGAATTCCGCGAGCTGCCAACTCCCCTAAGAAATCATTAAACACATCAGCCAGAGCGCCTCCCTCGACCTCGGTGTGAAGGGCATAAACGTTAAGCGCATCTTCGCGAATCAGTTCGAGCAGTCTGGAATTGACATTCTGGGGACCTAGGCCATCCAACCCTAAAAGCTCATCCAACGTTGGTAGGGTGGTGGGAATCTGAAGTGTAGTGAGTGTTTTCCCCCGAACAATTGGGTAAAACGGTTCGAACCCACGACAATCCCCCGCATAGTCCAGCCCGTAGGTCTCCTGAATTTCCAAGGTGTCGTCATTGGATCGCCAGGCCGGGCTAACAGCACCCTTGGCGGGCTCTCCAAAGACATTCCCAAAAGCTTCGTGAGCCCGAGCAAACCAATCTTCTAGCCATTTTCTAGACTTGCGGTCCAGAAGGTCGTGGTACTGAACATGGTCCCAAGCGTGGATAGCTACCTCGTGTCCTGCGGCTTTCACGGCACGCATTTCCTCGGCGGCTCGGCGATGGATGATGGGTGCAGGCAAAAGCACGCCATACATCATCGTTTTGAAACCGTAAAGTTGGGTCGCGTTCGTGCGGCGCATCTTGGCTAGAAAGCCTTTCCGGAAAATTCTCCGAATCGCCTTTCCGGAATTATCCGGGCCAAAGCTGAAATAGAAACTGGCCTGCATACCGTGCCGATCGAGCATCCGAAGAAGGGCTGGGATTCCCTTAACGGAACCTTCCAGCGTGTCCACATCCACACGCAGGGAAATGGTCTTCATGGCTAAATACCGCTGCGCAGATGTTCCGAACGATCCGTGCGTCTAGCCTGAATGAATCGACGCAGAGCCTCGCGTGCTTGATCAGTCATGCACCCCAGCACAATTCCGAGTCGCGTGGGCGCAGGATCGTCATCCAACCATTCCAAATGCCTAACATTGCCAGTGGTCCGAATCCGAAGACCCCCAGGTAACTCTGTTTCGACCTCGACCTGAGCGTGCAAGTCCACCATGATTTTTTCGGATAACCCAAGCCCCATGCCTGTTTCCGTAAGATTCAACAGTTTTGCGACATAGACTTTGTCCTTGATTTCCAGCTTGGCACTTAGTGGCGGCAGATCCGGAGTCGCCACCCGGACATCCCCTCGCGTACGCACTTCGACTTGGGAAGATGGCCAATCCACGCGCAGGATCGGCGGGAAGAGGGTATCGGATTCATCCGCCAGGATTGCATCCAAAAGATGACTTTGAATGCAAAGAATCTCATCGCCCAACAGGATGGAGACGATTACCGGTGTGCCTTTAACAGGCAGTTGATCCCGTCGCTTTGCACCGCTCAGATGAACCGCGATACCGGGTTCAAACCCGCTAATGCGAAGCCCTCCAAGCAGGCGAACACTACCCACGGCACGAACACTGGCGGGCGCACTACTCTCCCGAGCGCTCTGCACAAGTTCCAAGAGTTCTTCGCGGTTCAAATTTCGGAATCCGGGCATAAAAGTCCTTTTCAAATTCCATGGGAAAGGCGATCGGCAAGATGAGAATGAAGGCCCGCAGCCCGAATGGCCTTCGCTGCCCCGTTGCAGTCGTAGGGCATGCGATGAAGCTTCACGCGACGACGCGCGACATCGTAACTTGCGAAACTAAGCCGGGGATCTCGGTCCCGTGGTTGACCCACAGATCCAGGATTGATCAGATATCGGCACTTTGGTTGCAGGTGAAACCATTCACCTGCCTGCAGGTTGATCCATCGGAGAGTACCCCGCACCTCATCCAGTTCAAAGGCTCCGGGCAAATGGGTATGCCCAAAGAAACAGAGATCACTCGAAAAGGTATCAAAAGCGCGCAAAGCCTCGCGCGGGGAAAGCAGGTAGGCATCTTCGTCGATGGGCGAACCATGCGAGATCTCGTAATCGCCATCCACGGAAAGCAGCCCGGTGGGCAGTTCGCTCAGGAGGCGTAGATGCTCGCGCGTGAGCCGTTCGCGAGTCCAAAGGGCCGCCATCCTGGCCGGAGGGCTGAAACTAAGATCCTCATTCTCGATGGCGCAGGCACGGTCGTGATTGCCTCGCACCATGAATCGAGGTTTCAACTCCTGAATGCGGTCCAGAACCTGATTCGGTTGAGCACCATAGCCAACCAAATCCCCTAAAAAAATATACCGGGCGATCGCTCGGCGTTTGGCATAACGAAGCACCACGCGCAGAGCGTGTAGATTCGCGTGGATGTCAGAGAGGATTAGGTCCATAGGATGATTTGATAGAGTGTCGCATGATCGCATTCACTTCTGGATACGAGGACGGGAAAAATCATTCGACTCCTAAAATCAATGCCTCTGCAAGCTCTACAGAACTGCGCCCCAAGGGAAGGATCATGGGAGCTTCTCCCCAGCGAGGCATCCGATTTCGCCATCGATCCATAAAGACCGCTC
>JAUYES010000491.1 GCA_030691225.1 Holophaga sp.
TCGCCAGCCGGTAATGGTCACGCGCAATTCGGCAGCATTCTCGGGGGCCTTGACGCCCTCGGGCACCACCATGGTGCGCGAGGCCAATCGGCCCCGCAGCGCCGCGGCATATTCCTTGGCCACGTCTTCGCCTTCGGGAACGGAAGCAGGAACCGAAAAAGTGAGCCTAATCGGCTGAGGGTTGCGCCTGAACGCATCAACCTCGGGCCGTTGGCAGGCTACGAGAACCATCAAAGGGAAAACCAGGAGCAGACGTTTCATGAGCGGCCTCTTGCCCCTCATCCTAAAACATTGCGGTCCACCCGGCTTGTGTAATCACCACGAATCTTTTCCGGGAGCCATGCCGTACCATGGTCCAGGAGTTTACCGATGCTCATCCTCATGGAACGCGGCGCCACGCCGCAGCAGGTTCAGGCGGTACTGGATGTCCTGGAGGCCGCCGGTGTGCGGGCCTTCCCCCAGGAAACCGCCATGGCCTTGAGCATTCTGGCTCCCCATGCCTCCCAGGCTCTGAAGCCCGATCGCCTTGAGCCCATGGGCGGTGTCGCCAAGGTGGTGCCGATCACCTCGCCCTACAAGTTGGCGGGAACCGATGTGGTGGCCAGCCGAACCATCGTGGATGTGCGCGGTGTGCAGGTGGGTGGCCAGGAACTAGCGATTGTCGGCGGCCCCTGCGGCGTGGAAAGCCGCGAGCAGCTCTTTACCGTGGCCCGCTACGTGGCCGAAACCGGTGTAAAACTCCTGCGTGCGGGCGCCTACAAACCCCGCACCAGCCCCTATGCCTTTCAGGGGCTCGGCACTGAAGCCTTGGAATTACTGAAGGAAGTCCGTGACACCTTCGATTTGGGCATCGTCACCGAGGCCACCGAAGTGGAAACCTTTGACGAAGTGGAACGCGTTGCGGATCTCGTACAGATTGGCGCTCGCAATATGCAGAATTTCGCCTTGCTGCGCCGCGCGGGGCGCTCAGAAAAACCAATTTTGCTTAAGCGCGGCCCCGCCGCCACGTTGGAAGAATGGCTCTTTGCCGCCGAATACGTACTATCCGAAGGCAATCGTAATGTCATTTTGTGCGAGCGCGGCATCCGCACCTGGGCCGATCAC
>JAUYES010000511.1 GCA_030691225.1 Holophaga sp.
AAGCTGCCATCGTCCAGAAGCTTCTCGATGCGCTCCCGGGCCGTGAGTTTGCCCTGGTCGTGCTGTTTCTGGATGCGTTTCTCACCACCGGCCGCCCGGGCCTTCTCGCGCAAATGCGCAAGGTCGAGGATCTTTCGTTCAATGCTCATGAAGGCTCCTGGAAGGTGGAATCGATCGTGAAATGGAAATCAAAACGTGATGGTTCCAGAAGGACGCCCTCTTCAACGCTCGCAAAAGCGCGAGGAAGGAGGATGAGCCGAGCGAGAGAACGCTCTGAGCCAAGGCGATAGGCATGGGCATCCAAGAGGAGCTGCAGGAAATAGTGAAAAAATACACCTTCGCAGGAAGGCCCAGGCCTCCAGGAAGTGTGATCCCCCAGAGTACAGCACCCCTAGAAGGGCACCAAGCCAACTGGAGTGCTTTTAGCCACGATCTTTTCCTTCTGCAATTCTCGGTTGATCTCTGGTGTCCAATGGGAGAAGTGGCGGCTCATTGCACCTTTGTTGGCAATACAGCCACACTGGAGTTCGAGGAATTCCATGGCCGGCAGCAGTCTTCTCACGCTTCTCGACGACATCGCATCCGTTCTAGATGACGTTGCCATTCTCACCAAGGTGGCTGCCAAGAAGACCGCCGGGGTGCTAGGGGATGATCTCGCCTTAAATGCCGAGCAGGTGGCCGGCGTGCGGGCTGAGCGGGAACTTCCCGTGGTCTGGGCCGTGGCCAAGGGTAGTTTTCGCAACAAGGCGATCCTAGTGCCCTCCGCCCTGGGGCTGAGCGTGTTCGCCCCCTGGCTGGTGACACCTCTCCTTATGCTCGGGGGTGCCTACCTCTGTTTCGAAGGCGCGGAGAAGCTCGCCCATGCGTGGTTCCACAGGCGGGAGCTCGAGACAGAGCATGCCGCCACAGTCCAGGCCCTGGCAGACCCCGAGGTGGATCTCGTTGCCCACGAAAAGGCCAAGATCAAGGGTGCCATCCGCACGGATTTCATCCTCAGCGCCG
This sequence comes from Holophaga sp., assembly GCA_030691225.1. GTDB lineage: Bacteria > Acidobacteriota > Holophagae > Holophagales > Holophagaceae > JAYREN01. The sequence continues at coordinate 1,003 of JAUYES010000511.1, forward strand.
AAATCATCGTCATAGCCTTGGGCACGGTGAAGACTGCCGCCCTCTCCACCCGGATCGGCGTGGTCACCGCCATCGCTCTGGTGATGACGGTGGGTGTCTATGGCTTCGTCGGAGCCCTGGTGAAGCTGGATGACCTGGGGGCGTTGCTACTCAAGCGCTCTGGAAAGGGTTGGCAATGGATCGGACAGGCCCTGCTGGTGTTGACCCCCCGCCTCATGAAGGCGCTCTCGATTGCCGGTACTGCCGCCATGTTCCTGGTGGGTGGCGGGATCCTGTTGCACGGAGCTGCTCATGGCTTTAGCGAACATCTGGAACACCTACCCATTCCGCTCCTAGGAAGCCTCGCCAGCGCCGTGACGGGTCT
>JAUYES010000512.1 GCA_030691225.1 Holophaga sp.
TAGGAATTTAACGATGGGGACGTACCGTTTCAATGTCGCCCACATGAGGGGTGTCCATCCCCACTTATCGATTTTGTTTAGCTCATCGGGATGACTGTTGAACTGGGCCTTCACTTTCGTTAGATCCCCACTGAGCACAGCCTCTGAAAGTTTTTTTGGTGCCGCCGCGACACAGACAGAACCACAGAGGACGGGGAGCAAAGCCAAACGTCCGAGGTGTTGCATAGATTGACCTCCAGTCGGGAATAGAAAAAATACTCTGCACCAGAGTGCTCGATCACAAAACAGCCGAAATTCGGAATTCCGACCTGGATGAAAGAAGAAAGGAAACTATGCCAGTGCGTTGAATTGGAATCAATTCACTGGTTGGGGATTCAGGTGCTGCTGGAGCGTTTTTGCAATGCCGTTGGTCGTGATGTTGCCCTCGGTGCCGCGCATCGATAACAAAATGCGCCCGCTTTCAACGTGAATAATCTGAAGCGTGAAAAACGAAATATAGCTATCCCTTCCTGCGGCTTTTACCCGACAAACATAGGGGGTTTGGTAGCGCCGGAGGGTATCTGTGCCTTCGCTTGTTTCCGTTTCCCCTGTCCGGTTCACGACCATGGACACGGCGGCACTACTACGCACATCGAAGCCTGCATTCGCAAGGGTTTCGCTGAGAACGTGTTCCAGGCCGGCTCCATCAATACCCAGAACATGCACCGTGATCTGGCTGCCGGATGGTAGGCGCTCCTTGCTCAAGGCAACGGTTTGGATGGGCGCGCAGGCAGTCAGGACAAAAAGAAATGGCAGGGCGGCAGCAAAGGCTCGCATGCAAAACTCCAAACGAAAGAACCAGCCGAGAAGCGAACCGACGCAGCGCGGAATAGTTCAAGATTGATGTTGCTAAGTGAAATGCAGAATGTGTGCCATCACGAAAATGGCGTATTTCCGCATGCAGGACAATGTGATTCCAACATCTGGAGGGGGTGTTTTCGTTGCGTTTTACCTTCCAGGATGCAGGTTGCCTCCTTTGAAAATCGCGAATCCCTGGTGTTCCGGTTTGGATCTGTGCCAGGAAGGAATCAAAGGCGAGACCATCCTTACGTGTGGCCGTTATGATTTTTCCTATGAATGGAGTGAACAAACCCAAAGCGAGCCCTTATGGCCTTCCTAGTGCCCGCGCTCTTCAGGTGCTGCTGCGAAGCATCCATATCGTGGCCATGGCCCTGGTTCTGGGTGGACTCGCCCAGGGTGGAACACATGAAACGCTTTGGACTCCGATCCTGGTGACGATCTTGAGTGGTGTCCTGCTTTTAGGGCTGGATTTGGCCCGGGGCTCAATGGTGATTAGCCAAGGAAGTGGAGTCGCTGCGCTCTTCAAATTAGCGTTGCTGGGGTTAGGCAACATCTTTCCGGCCGTGCGCTTGCCATTTTATTTGGCGGCGACCTTTGTGGCGTCTGTCGGTTCCCACATGCCCGCGAGGTGGAGACACTTCTCGTTGGTGACCGGGAAGGTTGCAGAGAAAAAAGGAAAAGCCGAATGAATGCCATTGTCGCTGCCCATTATCGA
>JAUYES010000523.1 GCA_030691225.1 Holophaga sp.
CAGCTGGGGGCCTTGATCACAGCTCGGGGTAGAGATGCTGATGTGGAAGCTATGGAACGATCGCGACGCACGCTGCTGCAGATGGCCGCTCTAGCGTTCATCTCCTTCGGCGGCATTGCCTTCTTTGTCGCCCGGTCGGCCCATTTCGAGCGGACCCTTCGGGAACGCAACAGCCTTCTGGAATCCGAAGTTCTTCAACGAACCGAGGCCGAAGCGGAGAGCCGACGCCTGAACCAGGAACTCCTGACCAGCAATCAGGAACTGGAAGCCTTTGCCTATTCGGTAGCCCACGATCTGCGCGCCCCCCTGCGTCATGTGAATGGTTTCGCCCTGCTGCTTCGAAAAGAAATGCACGAAAAGACCTCCCCTAAGGCTCTCCATCAGTTGGAGGTCATTCAAGGCTCTGCGCAGCGAATGGGCCAACTCATCGATGATCTGCTCACTTATTCGCGCCTTGGCAGAGCGGATCTCCACAAGGTCGCGGTTCCATTGACAACCCTTCTCGATCAAGTACGGCTCGACTTGACGGAAGAGGAAGCCGACCGCCGTGTGGAGTGGCACGTCACGCCCCTGCCCACGGTGATCGGTGACCCAACCCTTTTGCGATTGGCGCTCCAAAACCTCATTTCGAACGCATTGAAATTCACCCGGCATCGCGATCCCGCGATCCTTGAAGTGGGCTCCCGCCCCGAAGAGGGGATCACATTTTTCATCAAGGACAACGGCACCGGTTTTGATATGCGGTATCTCGACAAACTTTTCAAACCCTTCCAGCGCCTTCATTCCCAAGAAGACTACGAAGGCACCGGCATTGGCTTGGCCAATGTTCAGCGAGTGCTTGCCCGCCATGGCGGCCACGCCTGGGCCGAAGGCCAGTTGGGGCAAGGCGCCACCTTCTTTTTCCACATCCCCTCGGAGGACCCGGAATTGACCCCGCCCCCCTTGTGCGACGCACCCATTCAGGGAAAGGCACTGTCATGCCAGGAATCTTAAGACGAATTTTGCTTGTTGAAGATAGCTCCGCCGACGCCGAGCTCACCCACGAAGCACTCCTGGAATATGCCGTGGCCAATGGTGTGGACTGGGTGAAGGACGGTGCCGAAGCCTTGGACTTTTTGTTCTGTCGCGGGGCCTTCCAGGGCCGGATTTTCGAGCCCCCGGCGGTGATTCTTCTGGATCTTAAACTGCCGAAGATCGATGGCCTGGAAGTGCTCCGTACCATCCGCACGACGCCGCACTTGCAGGCCATTCCGGTCGTGGTCCTCACTTCGTCCCAAGAGGAAAAAGATCTCATTCATGGCTATTCCCATGGCGCCAACGCCTATGTGGTCAAACCCGTCGACGGCGCTGATTTCATCAAAGCCGTGGGCAGCCTGGGGGTCTTTTGGGCCATGGTGAATGCGCCGCCCCCTGCCCTTCCGCCTGAAGTGATCTAATGCCGAACCTACGCCCCCTGCGCGCGGTAACGCGAGCCTGGCGCAACCGCCAAGGCTTGCTCAGGGCCAACCTGGAAGGCCAGGTGGAAGCGCGCACCCTCCAGTTGCGGGAAGCCAACCAAGAGTTGCAAAATTTTGCCTATACCGTGAGTCACGATTTGCGGGCGCCGCTGCGCCACCTGGAAGGGTTCGCAGACCTTTTGTTGCGCAACCTGGAGAGCAAACCCGGAGCCCTAGACGACAAAGGTCGCCACTACCTGGACCGAATCACGGGGGCTTCCCGAGCCATGAGCGCCCTGATTGATGATCTGCTGACCTATTCGCGTCTCGCCAATCAGGAAATGCACGCCACCACGGTGGATCTCGACCGCATGTTTAACTCACTGCGAGAACATTTACCGCCAGAGTTCTCGCTAGAGATCGGAGCCTTAGGCAAGGTGAAAGGAGATCCATCCCAACTCCGCCAGGCCTTTCTGGAACTCCTGACGAATGCTCAGAAGTTTAGTGCTCCCAAACCCGCATCCCAGGTGTGGGTGCGCCAAGTGGGCAGGCGGGAGGAACGAACCATCTTCGAAGTGGGGGATAACGGAGTGGGCTTCGACCCAGCCTTCGCCGATAAAATTTTCGGCGTTTTCCAACGCCTCCACCCTCGGGAGGATTTCGAAGGAACGGGCATCGGGTTGGCCATTGTGGCCCGGGTGATTCAACATCACGGAGGCGATGTTTGGGCCGAATCCCAGTCAGGGGAATGGGCCCGGATTTTCTTTACGCTGGAATCGGTGGAGGAAGCCTGATGGACGCCCGCATCCTGCACCTCGAAGATTCGCCCGAAGATGCCGAACTCATTGCCACGCTTCTAGATCAAGCGGGCTTTGGCGTCGGCTTGCGGTGGGTCACCACTCGACTTGCATTTCAATTGGCGCTGAAGGAGCCTTGGGATCTTATCCTGGCGGATTACTCTTTGCCCGGCATCCGAGACAAGCAGGCCCTGGATCTAGCGCTGGAGCTCTGCCCCAACGTGCCCTTTATTTACATCTCGGGCACCTTGGGCGAGGCCACGGCCATTGAGTGCCTGCACCATGGCGCCTCGGATTATGTGCTTAAACAGGGTCTCGGTCGCTTGGTGCCCTCGGTGCGTCGAGCTCTGGCTGAAGGTGCCGAACGCCGCGCACGCCGCACGGCGGAAGCCGCGCTCGTGGCCAGCGAAGCAAATTACCGTCGCATCGTGGAAACCTCCTTCGAGGGAATCTGGGTCGTCGATGCCGAGGCTAGAACCACCTTTGCCAATCCTCGGATGGCCGAAATGTTGGCCACGTCCTTGGAGGATCTCCAAGGGGCCCTTCTTTGGAACTATGTCCATCCCGAGGATCGGCCTGCGATGGCAAGGCGGCTAAACAATCCCCATCGAGGCGTGGCAGGGACCCACGAACTCCGATTTCTACGGGCGGATGGCACCGAAATCTGGACCCTGCTTGCCACCACACCCTTCTTCTCCGAAAACGGTTGCTATTCCGGGGCCATGGCCATGGCTACCGACATTTCCCAACTCAAGGCCGTCGAGGCAGTGCGAAATCGGCTCGAAGTCGATGAGCGAGAACTCTTGGCCGCCACCAGCGCCGCTGGCGTGGTGCCCTGGTCTCGAAGTTCTCAGGATGCGTCCATCCTGATGGGCCTTGGGTCCGAAGCTGTGGTGGGCTGGCCCCCGGAATACTTTCGTCAACCGGGCTTTGCCTTGGCCTCGCTCGCCCACCCCGAGGATCGCCCCACTTTCCTTCAAGCGCTGGCCAAGGCCGAAACTGGTGAAGTCTGCACCTTGGATCTGCGCGTGGTGGATGGTGAAGGCAAATCACGTTGGACGCGTTGGACCATTTCCACCACCGAGGGCCGACTTCATGGCGCCGTGCGCGATGTGAATGAACCCCATCACCTCTTGGATATGCTGCTCCAAAGCCAAAAACTTGAAAGCATGGGCATCGTGGCGAGTGGCGTAGCCCATGACGTGAACAACCTATTGACGGTGCTCTTTACCCGGATCGACTTGATCCGAACAGAGGAACTCCCCGGTGATAGGCTGCGGCGGCATTTGCACACCATGACTCAGGCCTCGGAACAAATGAAAATCTTGGTGAGTGAACTGCTTAGTTTTGCCCGCAAAAAAGAGCCTCACCGCAAAGAAGTTGATCTCAACGAATTGATTTTCGAGGCTAAAGAACTCTTTACCGCCGTATTAGGACGAGGGGTAAACCTGGAGACCTCGCTGGAACCGAAACTGCCATTGGTACTTCTTGATTCGGGGCAAATTCACCAAATTCTGATGAACCTCGTGATCAATGCCCGCGATGCCATGCCTGAGGGAGGTACGATCCGCCTTACTACCCAGAAGACCCCCGAGAGCATTGTGTTGGAGGTTGCTGACACTGGCCATGGAATTCCTCCCGAGCTGATCTCGCGCATCTTCGAACCCTTCTTCACAACTAAACCAACGGGCAAGGGAACAGGTCTTGGTCTATCCGTGGTCTACGGCATTGTGACTGCCCACGGAGGCACCCTTCAGTGCAACAGCACGCTCGGGAATGGCACCCACTTTCGAATATTCCTG
>JAUYES010000534.1 GCA_030691225.1 Holophaga sp.
CGGAACCGGCCAGATTGAGCGCCGCGGAATGATTGAGCCAGAATTTCTCCACGTTGGCATGCGCGATGAGGGCGTCGAAGAAATCGGCGTCCACCAGCGCCCGCACGCCCGACTTCACCTCGCCCTTCAGATTATCCTCGATATGGCGGAGGACTTCCCGGCACTTGGCGGAGACATCGGTTGCCGCCGTTGACAGGGCAAAGTTAACGCTTTTGGCTTCGATGCCGTACTCCGTGTAGAGGTTGTAGAGCGTCGAGGCATCCGCATCGAGGATGATTCCCTTGAGGGCGCCCATCCGCAGGTATTCAAGAGTAAGTGAATACTTATCTTTCGCCGTCTGCAGGTGGTTGTTCATCACCGCGGCCAGGGTCTCCAGGCCGACCTGCTGGCCGAAGGCCCGGATGCCCGCATACTCCTCCGGGCGGATGACGTCGTCGAGGGGGATGTGGGGAACGATGAACGACCGGGCGGACCGCTTGCCGACCTTGTTTTGCTGGCCGGGTGCGCCCACGGGAAGCGTCTTGAGGATGTTCAAAATGCCGTTGCGCTCGTCGATGATCGCCGTCCGCGTCGTGATGCCCGTGTCGGTGAAAATTCCGAGCTGGTTGATCCTGCCGTAATTGTTCGGCAGGATGTCGATTGCCGCGCAGAGCGAGGCCATGTTGAAGGCGTTATCGCTTTCAAAGGGATTCAAAAGTTCATCCATGGTAGTTCTCCTTTTCTTCAGTCGGGATCGCTCCCGGTTTTTGTTTTCCGGTTTTGGCCGGCTGCGTGGGGACAGATAAGAAATCTGTCCCCGTTTTCTTGAAAACAGGCGGCGCTTCCGGGAACGTTAGACCTCGCTCACCGCGATGATCCCCTTTACAGCCAGTTCAGCCAGGGCGGCCGTCTTTTGAGCCGCCGTAACAGCGGGTGAAGTGGTCGGCCAAACCAGATCCGTAGTTACGATGGTGGCATCCCGGACGATCGCGACGCCGTTTACATCGGCGGCCGACGCATCCACAGCGGCAATCAGGAAGCCGTGGGCGTTCTGCGTTCCATCGACCGCATCAAAGTCGATCTCCTTGATCTTGCCGGACCCATCCGCAACCGTGATCGTCCAGATATCGCCGACCGTAATCGCAGGGCTGCCGTCGGCGATATCGAAGTTGATCTGATCGCTGGTGTAAGCCGCCAGCGTCGCTTCCGGGAGCAGATTCCCATCCGGATCCGTCACTTCAAATGTGGCCGCCAGGGGGCTCGCAACATAGGTGAGACATTTGATCTGATATTCACCCAGTTTCGCTTTCAAACCTGCGATTACGCTGGCCGCCGTTCCGCCGCCGGTGTTGCCGGCGTCTGCGGTTCCGGTAGTCGGGGTGCTTTTTGTAATTTTTCCGACTACCGCGCCAAGGGCGAGATCCTGGCCGGAGAGGACAGTCACGACATCCCGGCTGTGCATGTTATCCTGTTCCCATTTGAGGATATCCTGCAAGGTATTCCCCTGGGTCAGGACCGCCATCCCCATCAAGAGCATGTCTCCGGAATCCGTCCTCCACCCCAGGAAGTGGCTTGCCAGGGCAATAAAGCACAGGACCATCATGATGATGATCGATCCCGTATTCAGACCTCCGAAAATTCCACTGAATAACTTTTTCATACCGAATTCTCCTTTCAAGTTTCCGGACCCGGCCGGCTATTGATCATTGATGCCGCTATATCTGCGGCAGTCCGCCGCATTTTTACTTATTGTTTTCGCGAGCCGTTGCCCGCCTTTTCGCGTCCGCCACAAGCGGATTGGCTCCGTCGGCGGATAAGCCGCTGATCGTCGAGCGGATCTCCGTTCTTTCGGAACCTTTTGCCTTCTCGGCCAGGACTTTCGCCCGGGCAGCCTCGACCGTGGCTTCCTC
>JAUYES010000537.1 GCA_030691225.1 Holophaga sp.
CCGCAGTTCTTCGCATCCAAGGTGTTCCCCGATCGACGCTTCCGAATCCCATCCACCAGACGATGGCCAAACCTGATCCAGGATCCCGTGAGGTGGCCCATGGGTGATCAACACATCGGTTGCAAATGGGATCAGGTTCCATTTCTCCCGTAAAGCCGTGCCCTTTCTTGGCAGGTTAAAGGCCCAGTCCATGAACCAAGGTTGCCAGGGCGCACCCCAGAAGTTCAGGCCGTTGATCACGCAGCCTGAGTCCTGGAGATAGATCACATTGGGTTCCAGGTAGGTTTGCGCCAGTTCTGGTTTTTGCTCGAAGAATCTGTCGTGGTTCCCGGCGACCACCACCTTGTGCTTGTGCGGTAATCGATCCAACCAGGCTGCGAATGCCATTACATCTCGCTCAAAGCCTCTGTGGCAAAAGTCCCCGGAGTGGATGAGGACATCCCCATCCGGAACTTGGATCCGGTCGTGGTGGCCGTGGGTATCTGAGAGACAGACGATGCGAATAGAAATCCCGATGAAAGTGGTATCGACTAGGTTCCAGCAAAACCTCAATGGAATTTGGTGCTGTTGTGTGATGGCGTGCTCCGGTGGGAGGTCCTGAGCCCCTTCGGCTCTTTCGGCCAAGGTCGACGCCTTTGGCGCCGACCTTCTGCTGTGCATGCTCCGTATGGGTCCCATCCGTCGCCCCCTCATGGAAGGATGGGGGGATGGATGGGACCGGGAGCGGGCGGTCGTTTCATGCGGACAATGTCGCCTGGAAGCCAAGCCAGACTCGTGACGGCTGGAGGCAGGCGGGAGGCTGGCGCTGCAAGGACTTCCTGGTCGTCAGAGACCGAGTTTTTAGATCATCGGCCAGGCTTTCGGTCCGATGAATTTTCCAGGCAATGGCTCGCCATTTATCTTCGGAGCCGGGTCCGAAATGTGCCTCGCCAAACCCGGGGTTGCAGGAATTCAGTGCGCTCAGATCCAACGCAGGATGACAACCCCATCTTGTAAGTCCGCGATGCCCCTAGGTTCGAGAAACCCTATTGAGATTCGATGCTGTTGAGTGATGACTTGCTCTGATGGGAGGGCCTTAGTCCCTGCGGTTTTTCCGGCAAGGCTGACGCCTTTGGCTCCGACTGTTCGAAAACCTATCCGGGTTTCCAGGGTTTCTAGGGTTTCTTACCTCCATCTGCGATTTGCGTTTGGGTGCTGTCTTGTCGGCAACGAGAGCCAAAGTGGCACCAAAGTGGTATGGAAGCAAAAGGCCCCGATCGCGTCGGGGCCTAAGTGCTTGATTCTTTTGGTGCCTGGAGCCGGAATCGAACCAGCGACACATGGATTTTCAGTCCATTGCTCTACCAACTGAGCTATCCAGGCTGGAAGACTTAGGCTATCAGGGATCTGTGCATTTTCAAGTGCCAAGCAAGGGCAGGTTAAGGCATTCTTGGAGGTTCGGAGCAAAGTGATATGGCAGCCAATGCGAAAAACAAAGAAATCCAGGTTCAAAAGCCCGCGCAGAGCCTTCAAGCTTTTCAGCGCAAGCTGGATGCCGACGTTAATCCTCAGCCCGGACTCCTGAAGCCACTGCTTATCGGAGCTGGTGTGGCATTGGTGCTTGCGATTGCGTTTTTCGGCATTCGCTCGTATCGGGCCAATGCTCTGGAAAAACATGAAGGCGCCGTTGCCCAGTTGCTTTTGGACACTCATGGCGATGGCATCACCCCTCTTCCCGCTGCGGAACAGGAAAAGAAGATGCGCGAAAAACTATCTCAGCTAGAAGCATTGGCGAAGAAGGCTCCCAGCCCTGCCAAGACCACCACCGAAGGGCTGTTGGCATCCTGGAAGTTGCAGCTCGATGGCAAGGGTAGCGCCGTGGCCCAAGGCTCGGATCCCTGGAGCATGCTGAGAATGGCACAACAAGAACTGGCTCTTGGTCAGGCCGAAAAAGTGGCAAGCCTGCTGGCTCCCCTGCGCAAATCGGCCAAGCCTGATGCTCCTTGGGCACCCCTGTTCTGGGCCACGCTGCTGGATCTGCATCGCCTGAAAGGCGATCGCGACCAGGCTTGGAAGGATTACGCAGATTACAAAGGTATGTTCAAAGACCGCGCCGATGGTTCCTTCGACAAAGTCATGGCAAGCATTTAACCCAATTCGCTGAGGGGTCTACCCATGCGCATGTACGACCTCATTTACACCAAGAAGCTCGGCCAAGACCTTAGTGCCGAGCAGATCGCCTTCTGGACCAAGGGTGCCGCCGACGGCAGCATCCCAGATGAGCAGAGTGCGGCCCTATTGATGGCCATCTGCTGGCGCGGAATGAACACGGAAGAAACTTTGGCGCTGACCCTCAACATGAGGGATTCCGGCGATCGCGTGGATCTCTCTTCGATTCCAGGCGTCAAGGTGGATAAACACAGCACCGGCGGTGTCGGCGATAAGACCACGCTAATTCTTGGACCCATCGTGGCTGCCTGTGGTGTTCCCTGCGCCATGTTCAGCGGGCGCGGCCTGGGCCACACGGGCGGCACCGTGGATAAATATGCCGCGATTCCAGGCATGAAAGTCGAACTCAGCATCGATGAATTCAAGGAAAGTCTTCGCAAAACCGGCTTTGCCAATAGCGCCCAGACTGGCGACATTTGCCCTGCCGATCGCAAACTCTATGCCCTACGGGATGTCACGGCCACCGTGGAATCCATTCCGCTCATCACCGCCAGCATCATGTCCAAAAAACTCGCCGGTGGCAGCGACGCTCTGGTGCTGGATGTGAAATGCGGCGGCGGCGCTTTCATGAAGACGCTCGAAGATTCAACGGCCTTAGCTCAAAGCATGGTGAATGTCGGCAAGGCCCACGGGATGAAGATCAAGGCCCTGATTACGCGCATGGAAGAACCCCTCGGCTGGGCCATCGGCAATTCTCTAGAGGTCATCGAATCCGTGGAGATCCTCAAGGGTATGCACGGCGAAAGCGATCTGGCTCAAATGAGCTTCAGACTAGCCGCTGAGATGCTGGTTCTAGGTGGCGCAGCTAAGGATCTACCAGCTGCCCAGGCCAAAGTGGCTGAAGTCATCGCCAGTGGCAAGGCCATGGAGTTCTTCCGAACCTGGACCACCTTTAATGGTGGCGATGCGGCGGCCCTCGATGATTTCACACGCCTGCCTCAACCTGGTCAGGTAATCGAAATCAAAGCCGATCGCGAGGGCTGGATTCACGCCGTAGATAGTCGCGCCCTCGGCATTTTGGCCATGGAACTTGGTGCCGGAAGGCAAAGCAAGGATGATGTGCTGGACCTGGGTGTTGGTATTCATCTACATAAGAACGTTGGCCAGGCCGTGAAGACTGGGGAACTGTTGTTTACCGTCTATGCCAAAACCAAAGCCCAGCTGCAACACGCAAGATATCTTGCGACCTTGGACCTACGAACGGAAGCTCCGATGAAATTAAATTGGCTGTTGGGAACCATCTCATAGCCCCATTTGTAATGCCGGGCCGAGGTTAGGCCATTGATAGGCAACAGGCTGGAAATGGCTCCAGCCTGTTTTTGTATATAAACAATGCGATGGAACAGTATTGCGCCGATTTCAGCGCCTAAATCTGAACTTCCAAGTTTTTTTGCCCATCGGAGGGCACGGGGGGGCGATTTTTTCGCAATTGGGAAAAGTTCCCGAGAAAAGCACCGTCTGTGACATTTCTATTGCATTCCGGGGCATGGAGGAGGATAAGTAAACAGCTTAATTCCAATTTTTCAACTTATTCATCTCTTTGCCTGCGTGATTTCTTTCGCAGGTCTCTTGGTCTGTGCGGCATTCCCGCACCCTTCCTAAAAGGAGCTTCTACATGAGTCGAAACCTTACTTGCCTGGGCTTTACCGCTCTTGCGCTGGTTGCTGGGCACGTCATGTTTGCCCAAGATGCGACTACAGGCGCCGTATTCGGCACGGTTAAGAACAACAAGGGTATGGCACTGTCGACGGCAAAAATCACCCTGGACGGTGGCCGTGGCCAGATGGAATACGCCACAGACGTTTCCGGCCAGTTTCGAATCACGGGACTCATCCCAGGGAAATACACGATTACCGTGTTCTCCCCTGGCTACGAAAAGATGCTCAAGCAAACCATCAACGTCGGCGTGAATCAGCGCACTCCAATTAATGTGGTCCTCACCTCCGCCGCCGCTGCCACGGTGGAAGTGGTCGCCAGCTCCAGCCAGATCGATGCCACCACCGCCACCACCGGTGCTCAGTTCTCCAGCGAGACCTTCTCCGCCCTCCCCCTGGGCCGGTCCTTCACCGCCGTGGCCTCCATGGCTCCGGGCGTGGTCTCATCAGGCATCGACTCCAATAACCCCTCGATCGGCGGCGGTTCGGGCCTTGAGAATCAGTATGTGATCGACGGCGCCAACACCACCAACCCCGGCTACGGTTCCTCGGGCTCCTACTCGGGCACTTACGGCTCCCTGGGTTCGGGCATCAACACCGACTTCATCCAGGAAGTCCAGGTCAAGAGTTTCGCCATGGAGGCCGAATACGGCCAGACCACGGGCGGCATCGTGAACGCCATCACCAAGTCCGGCTCCAACACCTTCGAAGGCGCCGCCTTCCTCTACCTGGACATCGATAGCCTGAACGCTAGGGACAAGGTGCCCAACCTCGATGGCGTCGTGCAGCCGACCTTTGACAGCGCCAACCGAACGGAGTTGGGCTTCCTCGTTTCGGGCCCTGTGGTCAAGGACAAGCTCTTCTATTTCGTGGGCTACAACCCCATCCAGGATGCCACCAAGCGCACCGCGCCTGCCGGCTATCCCCTAGCCGGTCGGCAGTTCGAACAGAAGCGCGTCACCAATTCCTACTACGCCAAGATGCAGTGGCAGGTGAACACCAGCCACTTGCTGGAATTCAGCACCTTCGGCGACCCCGGGGAACGCAAGAACGGACCCCAGGGCGCTGGCGACTACCGCGGAACAGAAGCCAAATTCAGCACCCTGAAATTCGGCTCCAACACCTACACCCTGAAATACAACGGCATCTTCTTCAACGACTTCCTGGTTGAAGCCCGCGTCTCTCAGGTGAACAACCACTTCGAGCGGAAGATCAGTGCCCTTGGCAATTCGGAATGGAACGTGACTGACCTTGCCGCTGGCGGCGCTTCCATCTCTCCCAATGCAGCAGGCCTCTATGAGTCCAAGGTCGACGGGCAGAACAAACAGTTCGAATTCAAGCTCTCCAAGACCATCGGCGTGGTTGACCTCCGTGCGGGCTACTTGCACGAAGATGTGAGCTTCGACGCCAGCAACGCTATGCGTTCCGGCCCCATCGGATTCGTTGATCCCCACAACGGCGCCGTGTTCCAAACGGGCCTTGCGATCCAGAAGCGGTATTATGTGCCCAACGCCTCGGATCCCGCATCGGCAGCCCTGCCCTACTACCGCATCGTGCGCGGCCTCACCAGCCCGCCCCTCCGCGAAACCAAGACGGCCTACGACGCATTCTTCATCCAGGCCAATGCCAAGTTTGGAAACTTCAACCTGAAGGCCGGACTGCGCGCGGAAAGCCAGGAACTGGTTGGCACCGACATCACATACAAGTTCAAGGCTTCGGACAACCTCGCTCCCCGCATCGGCCTGACCTGGGATGTAGAAGGCAACGGCAAGAGCAAGGTCTATGCTTTCTGGGGCCGCTACTTTGAGAAGGTCCCCCTCGACATTGCCGTGCGCGCCCTCTCCACCGAACAGGGGATCAACCGTTCTGACTTCCTCACCCTCACTGGTTTCACGAACCTTTCGAACCCCATCCTGACCGGTACGGCTATCTACGATGTGGACCCGCTGGCCGGAACCGTCAATCCCACTGCGGTCACCACGCATTTTGCCACCACGGGTTCCCACCCCACCGAGATCCTGCCGGGCACCAAGTCCATGTATCAGGATGAAATGGTCCTTGGCTACGACACGGAAACCTCCTACGGAATGACATTCAGCAACCGCTTCATTTACCGGAAGCTCGGCCGCATCCTCGAAGACCTCTCCTTGGATGGCGACAGCTACTTCATTGGCAACCCTGGCCAAAACGAAAACTCCATCCGCGATCTCACGGGCTTCACGGGCGCTGCCACCTTCCCCGCCCCCACTCGCAACTACTGGGCCATCGAGATCGAAGCCCGCAAGGCCACTTCCAAGTATTCGGCCTTCATGAATGTCCGCTTCGCCAAGGCTGAAGGCAACTATGAAGGCCTCTTCCGCGGTGATAACGGCCAAGACGATCCCAACATCTCCAGCCTCTACGACCTTCCCCTCGAAGCCATGACCGATCCCGCCCGCGGCCTTGATGGTCGCGAGCAGTTCCTGATCGGCCCCTTGCCCACGGATCGCACGGTCGTCGCCAACGTTGGCTACTCCTATATGCTCGACATTGGCCTCAGCCTGGGCGTCCTCGGCCGCGTCCAGACCGGCACGCCGATCACCAGCTACCTGGCTCACCCGGTCTATGAGAATGCGGGCGAAATCCCAGCCTTTGGCCGTGGCACCGAAGGTCGCACGCCGACCACCTACACCTTCGACACCACTGCTGCCTACACCCTGAAGCTCGCTGGGAAGAAGTCCCTTACCTTCCGTGCGGACATCTTCAACATCTTCAACACCCAGCAGGTTCTGAGCTACGACAGCAACATGGATGTGGGTCTGGGCGCCGGCAATGTCAACTACATGCGCGCCAATAACTACGACACGGGCCGCCGCATGCGCCTCGGCGTCAAGTTCTCCTTCTAGCGGATACACGTTTCCATTAAATGAGAGGGGAGCAGTATGCTCTCCTCTCATTTTTAGTACCGAACCAGCGCCCGTGCCAGCACGCGACTAGACAGTTCCTGAAGCATGCTGGAACATGATTGAAACCATCTCCCCTGGACCCCCCATGAGCATGCACCTTCTCCTTGTTCCCTGCCTCATTCTTTCTGGTCATGCATTGGTGGCCCAGGACCCCGCTTCGCCACAGGATCTTGGCAAGCGACTCGCTTCTGCTGGTCCTGAGATCGAACGACTGATGGCGGAACTCAATTTTCAAGATGCCCTAACGAAAGCCGAAGCGCTCATCCCAACCGCAATTGCACCCTATGACGGCACCGGCAGTTCTGCCGCCTTCGCCAGTGCTATTGCCCATTACAACTACACCCAGGCCTACTTTTTGGCCTTCAATGCTGCTGACGCCTTCGGCCAATGGGAGAAGGCTCTCGTCTACGTCCGGAAGGCCCAGGAGCTAGCCAGAACGAACAAAATCGAAACAGAGAAGGCTCTTGCCGGACCGATGAAGGCCTGGGAAGAGCTACGTGATAGCGGAAAGAAGGTCCTGGATGCCAATGCCGCGCGCATTTCCGAACTCAAGGCCAAGCAGAATCCCACAAATGCTGAACTTAATGAGCTGGATGACTATCTTGCTGCTGAAAAAAATCATCAGATGGGTGATAAAAGTGCCAAGGCATTATTGTTCGCCTGGGATCGCGGCACGAAGTACGCCAAGTCCTACGATGCCTATGTGGATTACATTCAGCTAAAAATCGAGGATCAAGAAAAAGAGATTTCAAGCTACGCGCCTGCCAAGGGCGACAAATCCAAGTGGGCGGAGGCCATTGCCCAGGCTCCTTCCTATCTGAATTCATTCCCTGAAAACAAAGGAAAGGTTGCCTTTATATATCGGCTACTGGTTCTCGCACCCGAAAGCCAAAAGGTAAAGCGCCTGTTGGACCTTACTCTGGGGAAACCGGTTTTGCCGGAAGCGAAACCTAAGCCGAAGATAACGAAAAAGAAATAGTCTCCCTCAAAGCCCCAACATCTCCTTAAGCCTCGGTGTAACGCTTCGACTCACTTCCAGATCTGCACCTTCAGCCACCCGAACGGCGGCCCGGCCGCCTTCGATGGCGCGAAGACCCAGGACGGCTTCGGGGCGAAGCAATAGGTGGCGTTGAATTCGCACCAAGCCTGCCGTTGGGAAGGCCTCTTCCACTTCGCTTAGGCTGGTCCAGTCGGTGCGTTGGCGGGTGAGTTTGCCACCCACGGGGGCCCAGGCATAAACGACTTCTTCTTCAACTTCGAAATGGGTGGTGCGTTTGAGCTCAAGGAAGACATGGCCTTCACCTGCCTTGATTGGAAAACGTGGCGCAACGCCCATGGCCGTTTTCAATTCGCCGCCGGTGCGCTTGGGAATGTGGCCCTGTCGCAAGCGAGACAAAGCCTTCTCAAGGCGCTCGGCCGAAACGGGTTTCAAAAGATAATCGGTAGCGGAGGCCTCGAAGGCCCGCACGGCATGTTCCGAAAAGGCCGTCACGAAAACGACCGGCGGGCAGGTTTGCCCATCGACCAGTTCTGCCATGACTTCGAGCCCCGAAATGCCGGGCATCTGAATATCCAGGAAGAGGCCATCCACTTCGGGGCTCTTCTTTAGCCACTCCAAAACGGCGGGCCCATCCGCTAATTCAGCCAGGACTTCGCAACCGCCTTCCCGCAATAATCGCCCTAGGCGTGCACGGGCCAAGGGTTCGTCATCGGCCAAGGCAACTTTAAGTTGATTCATGATTTCCTCCCCAGGCTGCTCATCGCGATGCGCACTTCGGCAAAGGTTCGATTGTTCTCACCCCAAAGCCTAAAGCGAGCGTGTTCGCCGTAGGCCAAAAATAATCGCGCTTCGAGATTGCCGACACCAACACCGTTGCCCAATAAGAGCGGTAAGGGTTTGCCGGCATTGGTGACCCGCATGACAACATCGTCGCCTTCTCTTGCTAGCGAGATGACGAGGTCGCCTCCATTCACACTGGGTGCAATCCCATGCTTAATGGCATTTTCCACCATAGGCTGCACCATGAAGGGCGGTGTTTCAACATCATCCAGGCGCTCATCCCAATGCCATTGCACCTCGAGTCGCTGTCCCAGGCGCATGGATTCCACAGCCAAGTAGCGGGTGACCAGCACTCGCTCGTCTCGCAGGGGTGCCGATGGCCGACTGCCGTGATCCAGCAAGGCACGATACAGAGAAGCGAGATCCAGAATGCCCTTTTCGGCCGCCGTCGGGTCGATATGAACCAGTTCAGCCAGACCGTTCAGCGCGTTGAACAACGCATGGGGGCTGAGTTGGCCGCGAAGCAACACCCAATGGGCTTCACGCAATTTTTTTTCAGTTTCTTCCTTTATGATCCGCGTGCGCTCCCACAGCGAAATGAAATAGCCAGCCAGCATAGCCACAGGAACAAGCTGAATGAGCGCTGCCAACATGGATCTCAGCACGAGAGCCGGGTTCATTTCACGCCCTGTCAGCCCTACAGCAAGAAGTTGCGCAGCGGCAATCAGGGCAATGCACACACAGCCGAATACTGCGGATTGAATAACACCGCGAAAGAAGGTGGCATGAGTTCCCCGGCTATTGGAAAAGAGCCATGGCGCCGGAGAAAGCCAGATCACCAGCCCAGAAACACCGAACATTCCAAAAGCGAGGGAGAGCCAATCGGCGATCTTAAATCCTTTGGGAAAAGCTCCCGCCAGAGGCCACATGGAAAGGGTCAGCAGCAACCCTAAGCCCACCACGGGCATCCAGACCCAAGGTCGCCGAAGCCTTGCTTTTTCGTAGGTGATCACATCCTGGAAACGCATTCTGTGATTATGGCTCTACCTCGCATGAACCGTCATGCCAACGCTCATCCGTTTGTTCAGGAGGGTGAACCGGCTCGAGGTTTCGTTGATTTGAAAATGAATCTTCAAGCTGCCGCGGCCAATCCTTAAGATCAACCTGCCAAACGCCGATCAAGCAGCAGTTAGCCCATGGCTGGGAGCGCCTTTGGATATCTTGATCATTGATGACAGCGCCTTCATTCGAGCCTTCACCAGGATTCATCTTGCTGAGGCCGGATATGAGGTCGGCGAGATGAATCCCACGTCATTGTTTGACGTGCTTCAGGCCATTCATACTCATCGCCCGGCCCTAGTCATTACTGATTATGAAATGCCTTTTTGCAACGGCGAGACCTTAATACGAGCCATCCGAGAAGATCCGGTGATCATGGAAGTACCCATCATGGTTCTGAGCGCACACCGCGAATCGGATCTCGTTGAACGCCTCAGCCAGTGGGACTTAGCTGGCTATATCGTTAAGCCCATCAAACCCGAAGATCTGGTTGCGACTGTGCGGCGACACCTGCTTCCTTCGAAACCTTAATAGGTGGCTTGATCCTCTCCTGAAATCAACTGATTCGGCCGGGGTATCCTAACGCAGCATGGACGACACCCTTAAATACCGCGATCAACACAAGCTGCGCCTTTCCTGGATGCCATGGCTATACGCCACGCTAAAGGAGAAGCATCGTCTCTGGGCAGAAGCATGGCAGCGCGAGGTGCAGGATCGTTTGCAGGATCTTGAAACGGTCGAAATCGGCCGCGATTGTTTCATCGCTCCCGAGGCTCGGATTTTCGGTGAACCGGGCCGCAGCGTCGTCATTGGAGATCGCTGCACCCTCGCTGCCGAAGCGTTTTTGCATGGCCCCATAATCCTAGGCAATGATGTCTCCATCAACGCCAGAGCCAGCCTAGATGGAGGCACAAAGGGGATTTCTATCGGAGCAGGAACTAGGATTGCCACCGGTGCCGCCCTCTATGCCTTTGACCACGGCATGGCCCCGGACCATCCTATTCGCTGCCAGCCGGTTCGCTCCATCGGCATCGAAATCGGCGCGGATGTTTGGATCGGAGCCATGGCTGGCATCACAGATGGCGTCTGCATCGGAGATCATTCCGTAGTAGCCATGGGAGCCATCGTCACCAAGGATGTTCCAGCCTGGGCCATCGTGGCAGGTTCGCCTGCCCGCATCATCGGCGATCGACGCGAGAAGGCACTCCACGGCGGCAAAGGGCCTACTTCCATCCTTCCATGAGGTAGAGATCCGAAGTCAGGATCCGGCGGAAGGAATAGGCGCAGGACAATTGGCTTCCCGCTCGAAACGCCGCATTCGATCGGAATCGAGGGGCATGGCGACTACCGTGTTTCGAGGCTGAGGAAAATCGAATCATACCTACCCGCATCGCTGGCCTGCAGATTTCGAATAACCACACCCGTCACGCCAAGCCGTTCGAGTTCGGCCACCAAACGCTCAGCCCTATCCTTCTGGAGTTTCTGAGGGAGCCCTTCCGGACAACCCACTACCCACCGTCCATCGCTACCCCAGGCCTTTACCCACAGCGCGAGTTTATTGCGGGCACCGGGCGAAACCTCAGCACTATCCCTGAGAAAGAAAATCGCTTCTTTGTGCAATTCCCTTGGAGGATTCAGAACCATCACTGAGGTTGGCGCTTTCAAAACAACGGTCAGTGGTTCTGGAGTTACGGGCGGTGGTGGAAGCGTTGGCAGGCGCAAAGCTTCTTCGTGTCGCACCACCAGATCGCCTTTGAGTGGATAGGTTTCACCTTCTTCCACGATGCGCGCCAGGGCGTAGTCACTTTTAATCGCCAGCACCTGTAATCGACCCAGGCGGCGACGTTCATCCGTTCGCTGCAGCGTTAACTGCTCACCCACCCGCAAAGTCAAACAACCCGCGCCTTCCAGCCGGTAGCTTTTCGCGTCTTCGTAGGGCGGCATTCCAGAACGCACCACGGCCGCAACATGGAGGGGAGGTGCGGCCATGAGAACCGAGCTGAAAAGAATTGCCAGAGGAGAAATCATCATAGTGATTCATCGGTTCCATGTGGCTTATGTCTGAGGAACGATTCCCATTTCTCGCATGAGATCCCCAAGTAAAAATAAGGATCCTGTTACCAAACGAATGCCTTCACGAGATTGGCGCAGACTTGCGGCAACTTCAGGAATGGTCCTAGCAGGAAACTCCTCGCCCCAAGCCGCACGCAACGCCACCACGGAGGCATAGCGTTCATTTTCACCCCTCACTAAGGTGACCGAGGCCGGATTCATGGCCTTCAAGGCGGAAGCCATCTGGGAAAGGTCCTTGTCTCCCATAGCACCGAAGAATAGATGCGGCCGCACGCCGCAGGCCTGGGCGTGACGGGCCAACACCCTGGCTCCATCAGGATTGTGGGCACCATCCAGCCATACATTTTCTAAGCTCGGCATAGGCCAGATTCGACCCGGCCATCGGGTGTGAGCGAGGCCTTCCCAAACCTTTTCTTCGGGTACCGGAAAGCCGATGCGACGAAGTTGGCGAAGGGCTTCCATGGCGGTCGCGAGGTTTTCCATCTGATGAACGCCCGGCAATCCTACGCGATGACCATCCACCAAACTGTGATCCCATCGGGTTTCTTCTGGGCAGAGTGCTGGAGCTGGATGGATTTCGGGTCGACATTCCAACAAAGGCCAAACCCAGGCCGGATCAAGGGTGGGACCAAGAACGAGAGGTCTACCCTGACGCGCGGTGCAAAGTTTTTCGCGTCCGATGGCATCAACCGTTTCGCCAAGAAATTTGGTGTGATCGAGTCCGACGTTGGTGAGTACGGTAAGCATCGGATCAAGGGCGTTGGTGGCATCCCACCGCCCGCCCATCCCCACCTCGATGATTGCGACTTCCACGCCCGTCATGCGAAATCCCAACAGCGCTGCCGTGATCATGAGTTCGAAGTAAGTCGCCTTTAGGCCCATTCTGGCTTCGCAATCAAAGGCTTCGCAGAGCAATAAATCTAAGGCAGAGGCACCGATATAGTGACCATCGATCCAAATGCGTTCCGTGGGTGCGACGAGGTGCGGCGAGGTAGTCCACCCAACCGTCAACCCGCAGGACCGCAGCGCCTGGGCGAGAAAGGCACCCGTTGAGCCTTTGCCATTCGTGCCCGCGATGAGAATGCAAGGAATCCCACGCTCGGGGTGTCCCAGGCCTTCGAGCAAGGCCCTCGGATTAGCGAGACCCATCTTGATGCCCCAGTGA
>JAUYES010000540.1 GCA_030691225.1 Holophaga sp.
CCGCAGTAGTATTCAAGTTCTGTAATTTGCTGCGCTAAATCTCTATACTGCACGAACCCGTTATTTCGCAGGTCTTTTCCTTTAAGGACGAGCCAGTCTTCTTGCGTGGTATATTTGATCTTTGCGCCGGACCGCATGACCCTGGGATCCATCTCGAAAGGGTTGGGGTGCACGATGGTGTAGTCGCCAAAATTTGGTTCGCGACGAAGAAGTTTTGGGGCAACCAACCCTTGCCAGAGTTTCCATTCGCCGCGGCTGATGAGCTTTCCCCGGCCGGAGGGGATTGCCGAAAGGTTCTCCGGGAATGCTGAAGCCACCATGGAGAGGGAGCGCCAGGGCTCGGGCGGTATCATGCGCATGAGGTTGCGCATGCCAACAATAAGCGGGGTGAGCCCATCGGCCGGGATTTGCCCAAGGTCAACAATGATGTCTACCTGGTTCGGCTGTAGGCCAAGCCGTGTATTGTAGAGGGATTCTATGTCTGCATCGAGGAGTGGGTTGTCGAAGTCGTCGCCGACGATGCGAAGGGCAATGCCGTGGCCAAGGGATGCGGCGACATCGCGCACGGCATTTTTGAGGCATTCTGGGCTATTGAGCGAGAGGACCGGAACCAGATGCAGGCCAGCATCTTTGGCTTCTTCAGCCAAGGTAATGATAGGGTGTGGGGGCATGGCATTGCATTGATCTTCAGTGATGAACCGAAAATCAAGCATGAACGGACGGCCTTCCCAATTGTTGGCTATGTTTGCCGTAACCTTTGAGAGGTGTGCGTCCAAACTCTTTGCGGGCTCTTCGTTTTCATAATCCCAGGGTATGGGCATGATCTCGAAAAGCGGGTAAACAAATTCCTTTGTTTCTGGCTTCAAGTCGCGCAAGGCAAAGTATTCGCCCTGTTTAAACTTCATAATGGGAACGTAGAGTTTACTTTTGCTGTCACTCATGGATGTTCCCCTTTGCTTTGCATCTTGTTTACAGTCTCTGCCATTTGGGTAAATTTATCAGTTAGCCGTTCTATCTTAAGGCCAACAGTGCCTTCGATTCGTTTTTCAACGCCTTCAATGTTATCCTTTAAAAAGAAAAAAGTGGCAGCAAAAAATGCAAGTGCTATAGCGATTATTGCTGCAGATGCATTCCATATGCTTGTGCTGCAAGTTGATCGGCATGCACTAATTTTGGTATGAAAGATTTCATCAGCTGGTTTGATAGAGTCGAACTTTTTTTCCAGCGCGTTTACACGAAGCTTAAGCGCTTCCTGCTCTGACTTGTGCTTGAGAATATCCAGTACTCCCATGCCTTTCAATTCATCATCAAATGCGGACATGAATCACGCTCCGGAACTGCCGTTTATCAGTCTGATGATTGGGCAAATCGTGGTTACTTAAACTCCAGGGCCACGGGGAGGTCTTTGTCCCATTCCGCGTCCATATCCTTCTGGATTTTCATGGTGCGCAAGCGCGACAGTTTGCGTATTTCGCTTTCCAAATGCGCTGCAAGCTTATCGCTGTGTACCAGACTAAAGCCGCGCTCCTCCTGGGCATTCATGTATGCGACCCGGCCCTTGGCACATTGCTGCATGCTGAGATCGGCCACAAAGTCTGCACCATCATATCGCTTTGCGTTTTTGGTGGTGGCGTTGTGAACGCAATAGTACCAAGATTTCATGGCATCATCTGCGTTTCGCTTAAGCTGGTCCTGCTGCTCTTTGCTGGTGCAGCCGCCGGAGTACAGAAAAGAACAAAGCATTAAAATAACCACAAAGCGACGGGAGCCCAAAAAAAAATCGGCTCTCCACCTGCCTAGTCTACAGCTCATTGTCGAGGGCCCCGAGATTCATCTCGTATGTGAGGTACAAAAGATCGTTTCCAGATTTGGCGCCAGGGAAAAGTGCCAAGGAAATAATGCTGCATTTGCTTACCCACATGAAGGTGACGTCACCGGAGCTCCTCTTCTCTGAATCGGCAACTGCACCATATTTATTTACAAGATCTTGTCGCAAATTTCTTAATACGTTAGCAGCAAGTTGCGTATCTCTATCTAGCTCAAATTCAATTCTGTGCAATTCATTATCTGTTGAAAATACGAATTTCGCCTTGTACGGTACCGCATGGATATTCAATTTTGCTGAATACTGTTTGAAAGTATGCTCATCTGATGCTTTAGATGTTTTTGTGAGCTTCAGTTGCGTTGCTTTTTGCACATCTTCAACGCTCATTCCCCACTTCGTCGGGCCCCAACCGCAATTTTGCGCAAAGGCGTTGCCCGAGATCAGGATAAGCAGCAGGAGCGAGAGTGCGAAAACGCGCAGCATGGAGTTTACTCCGGCGTTTGGCGGTTACAGTTCTTTCCCAGCCCAAAGCACGCGACAATGGGCCTGTGAGTCTGCTCACCTGTGTTCGTCACGGAACTGGAGAGGTGTTGGGAACTGTGCATTCAGCTGCGCTTCGAAGTCGGCCTGCCATTTGGTGGCAAGCATCTTCATCTTGTCGCGCATCTGGCTTTCCAGCTTATCGGTGGCGGCGAAGGCACTCGCTGGCTCGACCCCTTTGTGCCACAGAACTGTTTCTATGTACTTTTTCTTCCATTCCTCGCACTTGTGCATGGCATAATTCCCCACCAGTTCCGGGTTCTGGTAGGTTTTGCCGTAGTGTTCCGTAGCGTTAAGCGCGCAGTTTTCCCAATCCTGCTGGGCATCGTTTACCCGCTGGCTCCAGTCATTGAAGCCTTTCGACCCACAGGCGGAAAGCAGCAAGGTGGCACAAAGGAGGATGGCAGCACGCTTCACGGGTTCACCTTTGCCGGGGTGGCGGGTGAGGGGCGGTTACAGTTCCTTGCCAGCCCAAAGCACGCGGCCAATGACGGCGAAATCGCCTTCCTCGCCGGGGCGGATCTCCAGATCCTCGTAAGCGCGCTCGCGGTTGTCGCCCATGAAGAGCAGGCGGCCCGGCGCGCTGCGGAAGCGCTTTACATAGATATGGCCGGAAACGGAGACGAGGTAGACTTTATCCAGCACCAGGGCCTTGGCCGCTGCGCCCTGGTCCACCAGCAGTTGATCGCCCTGGCATAGGGTGGGGTGCATGCCGTCGCCCTCCAGAAGCACAACGCGAAGGGCATCCGCGCCGGAGGCGGTGCGGCTGGACAGCCAGTCGGCCCTGTAGGCCAGGCCTTTATCCTCTTTGCCGTCGTCTACCAGCGCGGCGCCCTTGACGCTGGCCCGGGCGATGAAGGCGTATTCCGGCGTGCGCGCCGTCTGTTGGCTGATAACCATCAAGTCGCAGGCATCTGCCAAGCGCCCGAGTGGTTCTAGCTTTTTATGCTCGTTCTTTTCAAGGAATCGAGCAAGACCAGCCGGGTCAAAGTCGGACACTTTCGCCATGCGCAGGGTCACACCACCAAATTTGGTGGCATGCGCATCCTGTATAGCCTGTATCAAATCGTTTAAGAATCCCATGAATAAGCTTTGCCTCTGTTTGTAGTCTCTTGTCTAGTGTCGAACGACTGTCATTAGCTGTTGATATTTTGCTTTATGTCTACTACCATTCCCCACATGAACATCACCATCATCACCCAGCAAGACCTACGGCAGTTTCTTGAGGACACCAGGATGCGGCCTTCGCACCTGGCCAAGGAAGCTGGCGTGAGCATTCAGGCGATTACCCGCGTTTTGAAGGGGCCGCGCCTGCGCTGCGGCATAGACGTGAGTACGCAGCTGGCCCCGCTTATGGCGGAGTGGTTTGCCGGGCGCGGCAAGAAGCCGGAACCCGGCCAGGCGGGCGAGAGCTGATTCTTTGCGCATAGTGGCATACTGCGGCCTTTGGCCGCGAAGGGGAAGGGAACATTGGGCGCGACACAACCCACCGAGAGCTGGCAGTTTTTCACCGAAAGTTTAGATGCGCTGGGCCTGCCGACCATGCAGCGCATCTTCGGCAACGTCTCCACCACGAGCATTTACCGCTGGGCGCGAAAGCCGGGCGAAACCGTGGACTGGCAGGCCGGGCCGCTTCTCCACCTTGCGGCTTTGCTGCGGCTTTTGACGGAGCACGGCAGGCAGGATCTTGCCGAGGCTGGGCTGCGCCTGGTGGCCGAGCCCTGCGGGGCGCAGGTGAGCTTTGGCGAAGCGCATGCGCGGCAAGAGGCCATGCCCCCGCAGAGCGCGGCGGCGAACCTTGTGGAGGCCGTGGCCGAGCTGCAGCGCGCTGCGCGCACAGGAACCGACGCCAAGGTGGTGGACGCCCTGGCTGATGTTTTGATGGCGCGGGCGCTGGAGCTGACGCAAAGCGTGCGCGTGGCCCAGGCCAGCGGCGCAAGGCCGCGCTGGAACCGGGGAGCCGCAGCCGAGCCGATGCCCAGACCCACCTTGTTGCAGCGCATATTCCGGCGCCGGGGCTAGGCATGGTCGCGGATATCCGCATTAAGACATCGTTTCAGGGGCACCGGAAGCGGCGCAAGCTCCGCACATTGCTTGGTCCCGACTCAACGGACTACCTGTTGGACCTGTGGCTGCGTTCGGCTGTGGAGCGGCCAGACGGCGTGCTCACGGGCATGGATGATTTGGACATCGCCCTTATGGCCGGATGGCCCGGGGACCCCGCATCTTTCCGCGAGTGTCTGGAGCTTGCCGGTTGGCTGGACAGGGACAGCGACGGTGTGCTTGTGCTGCACGGTTGGGTTGAGCATCAAAGCTGGCTTGCGGGCAATGCTGGGCGTGTGAGCAAGGCCAGGAACGCGGCGCTGGCCCGGTGGACTGGGGGGCAAGAGGTGCAAGCGCAACATGCTTCGGACGTGGGCAATGGTAGCCGCAGTGTGGAGAAAATGCCGGAGGTGGATTCAAAATGTGCTCGGAGCATACCACAAGCATGCTCCGAGCATGCGCCGAGCATACCACAAGCATGCTCCGAGCATGCGCCGAGCATGCTCCGAGCATGCGCCGAGCATGCAGCAAGCAATGCCCCCTTAAGAGAAGACATAAGAGAAGAGTCTTCTCTTATCTTAACGTCTTCTCAACTCCAGAAGAATTACCCCCCTGTACTCTCTAGCGAGAGTACATCCCCCCGTGGGGGGGCATACTCATACGCGCCCGCCTTTGAGGCGTGGTGGAGGTTGTACCCCAAGAAAGTGGCCAAGCCCTATGCCTGGAAGTGCTGGAAAAAGATCAAAGGCGTGGGCGCGGACGTGCTCATTGGCGCGCTGGAGCGGCAGCTGGCCGTGCCGAACCTTGGGCACTTCCAGCGTGGCGACAAGGTATGCCTGCCGGACCCAAGCACCTGGCTGAACAAGGGCCGGTGGGAGGATGAAGTGGTAGCCGCAGCGCTGAGCGCCGCAGCGAAGTTGCGTTCAATGGCAGAGAAGGAGGAGCAGTAGCCATGCAGAAACCGTATTTTCTGCGTTTTGTGGCCGGGTTGAGCGAGTACTTCCGCGAGGAGAACTGGCTCACGGAATCGAACATCGACGCCGTGTTCCGCGACGTGAAGGGCATACCGGACGCTGCGCTGGATGCCATCGCTAGTTTCATCCGGTCGAACTACCAAAGCTGGCCCAAGAGCTTCAGCGCCGCTGTGCACAGGGGCTATGCATCCGTTGAGCGCGAGCTTGCCATGGAGCGTGCCAAACAGGAGCAGAAACCGCCCCTGACGCCGGAGCAGCACCAGAAGAACCAGGAGGCGGCGAGGCATTGGATACCGAAGATCCTGGCCATGAACGCGGCAAACAAGCCTGCGTACCTGAACGCACCCTCGGACGAACCGGGCCTGAGACGGCAGCGCGGATCACGGTAGCTCTCTTTTTTTGCCCAGTGCGCAGTGCGAAGTTCCAAAATGTAGCAACACGACATGACCGGGGGAGATATGCCCACAAACACCCATTTGCACCCAAAACCGCACAGAAGCACCAGGGCCGCGCGAAAGCGGGGCAGGGGGGGTATGGGATGCTTCGGCCCGGCCCCAGGTCAGGTGAGGCTGGCCACTTCGCAGGGGGTTGTTCCGCTGGCCCGTGTGCCGGAGCGTTTGGGGTGGTGGCGCATTGGCGCGGACTTCAGCGATGGCGAGCCTTCCTGGGGTGCGTGTTACGCACTACGCACCCCAGTTCGCAGGGGGTCAAAAATCAGGGTCCGGTGCGAAGTTGCGCTGTGGCGGAAGCTTGATGGTTGTCTTGTCCACTTCAGGCGAATCCTTTTGCTGTGTTCCCCTTCCAGCGCCCAGGGAAACATCGACTCGATACGGCAGGCTGCCTTTGAAGGGTCGAGAATTTGCGAGGACAGGGGCGCATCATGAAAGGCTGCCGGCCCCTTGAAATGATCGAGGTTCACCGTGCGCTGGAGCTGTTGCGCCTGAATCGCACGCGCTTGGCCATGCGCGACCGCTGCCTTTTGCTGGTTGGGCTGAACACGGGCTTCCGCATCAGCGAGCTGCTTTCCCTGCGCGTGGGCGATGTGTGGCGCGATGGCCGCATGCTGGAGCGCGTTGTGGTTGAGCGCAAACACATGAAGGGCAAGCACAGCTCGCGCGATGTGGAGCTGAACGACGCGGCCTTGTGCGCCATTCGCGCATGGCTGCCGGTGCTGTTCAACTGGCGCGGCGCCGGGGATGACCTGTACCTGTTCCAGAGCACCAAGGGCGGCAGGCTGACGCGCCAGCAGGCCGGGCGCATTATTTCCGGCCTGGCGCAGGAGCTTGGCTTCCCGCCCAGGATAGCCACGCACAGCCTGCGCAAGACCTTCGCCGCCACGGTGTACGCGGACGAGCTGAACCACTGGCGGCCCGGTCAGGTGGAGCCCATCCGCGTGACAAAGTTCGCACTGGGGCACGCCAGCGTCGAAACCACGGAAAGCTATCTCGGGGTGAACGAAGCGTGTGTGAACCGGGCCGTGCGTCGCTTGAACATCGGAGGCAGCCGTGAAGATTGAACCGATTGTGCCCGAGGTCCAGGGCTGGGACACCATTGAAACGCAGGAGTTCTACACCCTGCGCGAGGTGGGCAAGATCCTGCGCATGAGCAAGAAGCACGTGTACCAGCGGCTCATACGCCGCAAGGTGAAGGTGGGCGGCAAGGTGCAGCACCGCACGCGCCTGCGCCACCACCAGGACGGCCCCGGTGCGGAGATCCTGGTGCGGCACCGCGACCTGCTGGCCTATGTGGAGGCCATGGCCGTGAACGTGGACCCGGAAATGGAGGGCAAGAAGCCATGACCCAGCATATAGCCATCAAGGGCACCGTTGCCATTGCCAAGGCCGTTGGCCTGAACCGCAAGGACATTGGCCGCATGGTGCGGGAGAAGAAGCTCCCGGCCTTCAAGCTGGACGGCAAGAGCTGGGTGGCCTTGCCGGAGGATCTGGAAGCCTGGCTGCGCACGCAGCGCGATCTTGCGTTCGGAGTGGAAGGCGATGCCGACCGTTCGTGAGGATATCTTGCCTGTTGCTGTTTTCCCGGCTCCGAAGGGGAAAGGCACGTTGAAGCGCGCAAGCGTATTTCCCGCCGAGCATTGGGAAAAGTGGGGCGGGCGGCCTGGACTGTTCCGCATCATGCTTGGGGAGCAGTGGGTTGTGCGCAAGGACGAGCGCGTGAGCTTCTACACCAAGGCTGGCGTGAAAGAGTTCTACGGACGCTTCGCCCTTGCAGCCCTGGGCCTGGAAGAGGACGAAACGATCCTGCCTGACATTGCACTGGGCACGAAGATTCTTGTGCTGTCATCCCTGCCGCGCGAGGCTGGCCAGTCATGGGTGCCGTCGAGGACGCGCTCAATACCGTTCCTGGATGATTCTGGCGAATGGCGCGTATGGATAGCCTTTCGCTCCAAGCCCGTTTTGTTGGCTGACCTTGCGCCCTTGGAAAACTGCACTGGCTTTCGATTGAATGAGCCGCAACATTCTTAGCATATCCTCCCAACATGTGGTTGTTGGTCTGCTGTTGTTGCGGCTGAGTTCTCGCAGGAGTTGACAAATAATGAGGAGCGTGGTTTTGAACTAGTGGGAGCTAGTAACTCCCTTAGCAAAGGTCGGACCCACGCCCGTCAGATTTCGTGGGATTTTTGCTTTCCGGCTTGCGGGAAGTGCCTCGGCAATCAGCCGGGTGTGGGATGAATACAATACCCGAAAGGGGAATATTCCCGCCGTGCCTTTGCGGTTACTAGCACCCGGCTATGCGCTGGCCTATGTCGATAGTACGACATATGCAGGCGAGGACTAGTAAAACAAAGGAGTTTGCATGACTACAGATCTTACCCCCCTCGTATCCTCTGTCTCTGGTCAACCCGTTGTTTCCAGCCTCACTGTCGCGGAGCATTTTAAAAAACGCCACGATAATGTGATGCGCTCCATTGAAGCCTTGAAGTCCGACTTGCCGGAGGATGTCGCTGCCCTCAATTTTGAGGGCAGCGAATACACCGACGCCAGCGGTCGCAAGCTCCCCGCCTACCACCTGGCGCGGGATGGTTTCTCACTTCTTGCTATGGGGTTTACGGGCAAGAAGGCCCTTGACTGGAAGATAAGGTACATCCAAGCTTTCAACGCCATGGAGGCGGGGCTGCGCGCCAAGGCGCAACAACTGCCAGCCGAGCGCAAGCTGCTTGAAGACTACGGCTTGCCGCGTCGGCCCTTTTTTACTGGCAAAGAGGTTGCAGACATTCTGTGTCTGAACCCGGAGACCATCCGAAAGTGGCTGGCCCAGCATCCAGAGCTTCCCGTGCACCAGCAGCGCAGGGGCGCGAACGTGCTGATCGCTCGGAAGGACTTGTTACAGTGGATTGTAAATTCTCGTTTGCAATCCCCAAAGCCATTAGAACTCCCGACCGGAAAATGCAGATTGACAACGTTTGATCTGTTGACGAACGATGCTGAAGGACGTCATGCCTTCACAAGGTGCAAGGAAGATTTTCTCGCTTGTTGCTATAAGCACTACGATGTGGCCTTGCAGCGACTCGAAATTGTCGAGAACAAAACCACACATGCTTCTGTTTGGAGTGTTGCCCGCAACCAGCGAAAGGAAGCACTGCGCAACATCTACGATAGTGCTTGCTTAGCCGCCCATGGTTTAGAACAAGGCTTGCGGGAATCCGCAGATTTTGCCCTGTTCATGAGTCGCATTTAGCTCCTGCCCCCCCCTTTACACGGCCCCTTCATGCACGCGCACGGAGGGGCTTTTTCACGCCTGCCGCGTGGTTCTTCAAAACCTGTCAATAGGAAAGAATGGTCTTTTTTTGTCCATATAGGTGCCTTTTGTGTCCTTTTGTGTCCGGCCAATTTTTCGGGGGTAGGTTTGTGCCTGTCGCGGAAACCGTTGTTTCCACCTCCCCGCCCCCTGCCCGGCAGTGCCACGCTGGGCAGAGGGCAAACACCAGGAGGCCGGATGAAGAATCTTGATATCTGCATGACCTTCACCCTCGGGCCCACCGTCGAGGGCGGTTTTTCCGACAACCCATCCGACCCAGGCGGAGCCACCAACCACGGCGTGAGCATCCGCGCCCACCGTGACGACATTGGCGACAAGGACCACGACGGCGACATTGACGCCGATGATGTGCGTCAGCTGACCCTGGACGACGCCAAGGCCATTTTCGCCGCAGACTATTTCACCCCCTGCAAGGCAGACCTGTTGCCCGCTCCGCTGGCGCTCATGCTGGTGGACTTCGCTTACAACTCTGGCGTCGGTGTGGCCTGCCGCAGGCTGCAAGACCGCCTGGGCGTTGCCGCAGACGGCAAGATCGGGCCGCACACGTGCGCCATCGCCAACACCTTGAGCTCGGACCTCATGCAGGCTGTCATCAACGCGTACGGGGCTTCGCGCCTCGCGTATCTGCGTTCGCTTCCGACTTGGCCGAAGTTCGGCAAGGGCTGGGAAACCCGCGTGCTGGCCTGCATGGCTGCGGCGCGCAAACTGGCGGAGGGGTAGGTCATGAGCGCATTTTGGCAGGGCTTTATGTGGGGCGTTGGCGTTATCGCCGCCCTTGAGGCCGTGGCGGTCTTCGTGTTCCTCAAGATCATGAGCCAAGCCAGGATCACGGGCTAGGCCATGGGACTGCTCGACTCTCTCAATCCCTTATCGGCCCTGACCGGGCTTGCCGACAGCGTTATCAAGCGCATCTGGCCCAACAAGGAACTTGCGCAGCAGCACACCCACGACGAGGCCATGGGCCAGCAGGCCACCAACACCGCAGAGGCGCAAACCTCCGGCACCGGGGGATTTGTCGGCGTCCTCAAGGCGTGGCGTGGCTTCATCGGCTGGGCCTGCGGGCTCGGCATGGTGTGGCAGCTCGTCGTGCGTCCCCTGCTCATCGGCATGTTCCCCGGCCACAGCTTCCCCGGCTACGCGGCGGACGAAATGGCGCTCTTGGGCCGTGTGCTACTCGGCATGCTGGGGCTTGGGGGCTAGGCCGTGAACGTGGAGCAGTTTCTTACCCTGCTGGTGCAGGCTGTTGTGGGCCTTGTGCTGTGGGGACTCAAGAGCACGCTCTGCGAGCTGCGCAAGGACATTAACGCCCTGCGCGAGACCGTTTGGGAAGACACGGTGCGCAAGGCTGAGCTTGCCGAGGTCAAGGTCTGCATCAATGAGCTGTTCAGCAAGTTCAACGCATTGGCGCTCAAGTGCGCACAAGAGCACGGGAAATAGCAATGGCCAAGCGCTACGACAACGCCACCTGGGAGCAGATCCGCGAGGAGTACCGCGCGGGCGCTCTTTCCGTGCGCGACATCGCCAAGGCCTTTGGCCCCACCGAGGCGGCCATACGCCTGCGCGCCAAAAAGGACGGCTGGGAGCGCGATCTTTCCGACCAGGTGCGCGCGGCAACCCGCGCCAAGCTGGACAGGTCCGTGGCCACGCCCGGAGCCCCGCCGTCTGAGATCATCGAAGCGGCCAGCGCACGAAATTTCACCACGCTGCAAGGACACATCAAGCGCCTGGGCAAGCTTGCGGAGTTTGAGGATCAGCTCATCGAGCGGCTGGAGCAGGGCCTTGCGGACATGGACCGCGTTGGCGAGGCCGAGGGCATCCTCGGACGTCTGGAGAGCTTGGCCGGGATCGAAAGCCCCAAGGCCATGCAGATGGCCGTGGCCGCGCTGTTCAACCCGGAGGAACTGCGCAGCGAGCTTATGAAGAAGCTCACCCGCTGTTACAGCGACATCACCGCAGCCGCAGCCAAGCGCATCCAGCTGGAGCGCCAGGCGCTGAACATGGACAAGCCTGAGGACACGGACAAGCAGCTGAGCGGCTTTGTGTTCCAGGCCCACTTCGACGGGGAGGCCGACCATGCGTGAACGCTATGTCGCCTCTGCCACCATGGCGCGCTTCCACCGCAGCCCGGCAAAGTTCCGAGGCATCATGGGGCCTGTCGGGTCGGGCAAATCCAGCGCCTGCTGCATGGAGCTCATGCGCCTTGCGCACCTGGTGCCGCCCAATACCCAGGGTGAACGGCGCTCGCGCTACTGCGTCATCCGCAACACATACCGGGAGCTTAAGGACACCACCATCAAGACGTGGCTTGAGTGGTTCCCGGAAACCAGCGTGGGCCTGTTCAACTGGTCGGACATGGTGCACCGCATCCGCCTTACCCTGGCCGATGGGACCAAGGTGGACACGGAAGTGATGTTCCGCGCCCTGGACCGCCCCCGCGACGTGCGCAAGGTGCTTTCCCTCGACCTTACCGGGGCGTGGTTCAACGAGGCCCGCGAGATCGCCAAGGCCATTGTGGACGCGGTGGATGACCGCTGCGGACGCTTTCCGCCTGCGGATGAAGTGGTGGCCCGCGCTTGTCTTATCGCCGACACCAACCCGCCCGACACCGACCACTGGTGGGCCAGGCTCGACATCGACACCGCGCCCGAGGAGCGGGCAGGCTGGGAGTTCTTCACCCAACCGGGCGGGCTCATGGAGCTTGAAGGCAAGTTCGTGCCCAACCCCTTGGCCGAGAACATCACGCACCTGCGGCCCAATTATTACGTGGAAAAGCTCTCGGGCAAGAGCAAGGACCACATCCGCGTTTATTACTGCGCCCGCTACGGCTTTGTCACC
Source organism: Holophaga sp. (assembly GCA_030691225.1). Taxonomy (GTDB): domain Bacteria; phylum Acidobacteriota; class Holophagae; order Holophagales; family Holophagaceae; genus JAYREN01. The sequence continues at coordinate 11,995 of JAUYES010000540.1, forward strand.
GATGGCAAGCCCGTGATCCACGAGTACCACGACGAAACCCACACCGCCCGCGAGGCGCTGGCTCCGGTGCGTGGCCTGCCGCTCATCATCGGCCTGGACTGGGGTTTGACCCCTGCCGCCGCCATTGCCCAGCGCATGCCGAACGGGCGCTGGATAGTACTGGATGAGCTTGTGGGAACAAGCATCGGCGCACGGCGCTTTGCCGAGGTGCTCAAGTCCCTGCTGCATGAGCGCTACCCCGGCTTCCCCTGCCATTTCTGGGGCGACCCTGCGGGCATGGCCCGCGCACAGACCGACGAGCGCACGGTGTTCGAGATCGTGAACGCCGTTGGCCTGCCAGCCAGGCCAGCGCCCACCAACGACGCCACCATTCGCCGCGAGGCCCTGGGTCATGCCTGTTCGATCATCATAGACGGCAAGCCCGGCCTGCTTGTGAGCCCGCGCTGTGTGGTGCTGCGCAAGGGCGCAATGGGCGGCTACTGCTACAAGCGCCTGCAAGTGGCCGGGGCGGAACGCTACCACGATGCCCCGGACAAGAATCAGTACAGCCACGTTGTGGAGGCTCTTGAATACGCCATGGTGGGCGGCGGCGAGGGCCGCGCCCTGGTGCGCAGGCCGGGCGACGGCAAACCCAGGCAGCAGTCAGCCGACTTCAGCGCCAACGTGTTGCACACCGCGTCGGCCTCTGGCCGCCAGCAATCCGCAGACTAGGAGTTCACCATGTGCAGCAACCCCTTTTCGCCCCCGAAAGTGTCGCAGCCTGCCTACACGCCGCCGCCCCCGCCGCCCACCGCGCCAGAGGATGATCCCGATGCGCAGCAGCGTGTGCGCGCGGCCAAGGAGCGCGAGCGGAACAAGGCCCTGAGCGCCATGAACCAGAACGTGTTCACCAGCGGCACGGGTGTGGAAAGCACTGCGACCCTGGGCAAGAAAACCCTGCTGGGGTGATACCATGTCTGAACATAAGCCCAACAATTCAAAGGAACTGGCAAAAGACATCCTGCGCACGTTTGGCAGCTTGAAGGCCAAGCGCAAGCCGTTTGAACCGCTCTGGCGGAATGTGGCGCGTTTTGCCGGGCCCATGTGGTTTGGATGGACAGGCGAGCCGGAGCACCCGCAAACGCGTGAAGTGGAGATCCTGGACACGGAAGTGCGCCGGGCGCTTACCATATACGCGAGGGGCATGCTTTCCGGTGCGTGCGGGGCAACCTCGACATGGTTCGGGCTGGAGTTTGAGGACCCGGACTTTCAGAAGTGGGCGCAGAACAGGCGCAGCGGGCAGGCCAAGGCCTGGCTGCAAAAGCTGGAGCAGAGCTACTACACGGACCTTTGGAACTCCGGTTTCTACAGCGAGAAGGAAACATGCTACTTCAACAAGGGCTTGTTCGGCTGGGACTCCATGTACCTGGACGAGTCCGTGGCGGGCGGCCTGCGCTTCAACTCCCGGCCCCTGCACGAGTGCTACATCGACCGCGATTACAACGACGTAGTGGACCGGCACTTCCGCGCGTTCAGCATGACCGCGCGCGACATGGCGGAGAAGTGGGGCAGGAGCAACCTGCCCGATGAAGTAAGGCGCGCTCTTGATTCCAGAACCACCAACGGCGAGGAGACCAGCTTCAAGGTGGTGCATGCGGTGTTTCCGCGCAAAGACCGCTCTGAAAGCCTGCTGCGCAACAATATGGCCTACGCTTCGTTCTACCTCTTGAACGAAGGGGAAGGCCAGGTGATCGCCGAGGGCGGCTATGAGGAGATGCCCTACATCGTGAGCCGGGCCTACCGTTTGCCAGGCACTCCGTACTGCTACTCCTCCGGCACCGAGGCTTTGGCCGATGTGCAGATGGCCAACGAAATGAAGCGGCTGCTGCTTGAGGCCGGGCAGCTTTCCGTTGCGCCCCCGTACCTTGTGCCGGACGACGGCTTCATTGGCCGCTTTTCCTTCAAACCCAGGGCGCTCAACTACTACCGCAAGGATTCACAGGGCAGCGCCGCAGACTTCCGGCCCCTGGAGCTTGGCGGCGACCCGCGCTTTGACCTTGAGCTGTTCAAGGCCACACGCGAGGACATCAATCAGCCGTTCCACACAGACCTCTTCCTGTCAGTGCAGCGGCGTATTGCCTCCGGCTCAACGCCCACGGCCACGGAGATCACCGAGCTTGCCGGGGAGCGCATGTTCCTGCTGACGCCTTTGCTCGTGAATGAGCAGGTGGAAAGCTTCACGCCCACCTTTGCCCGTTTGTTCGCCCTCAAGATGCGTCGCGGCGAATTGCCGCCCGCGCCGTCCGATGCCCAGGGCCGCGAGTTCAAGGCCGTGTACAAGAGCCCGCTCATGCGCGCCCAGCTTGAATACCGCGTGAACAACATCCTTTCCACCTACAGCCAGGCTGCTCAGATGGTCGCCATGACCGGCGACACAAGCATCTGGGAGAACTTCGACAACCACGCCGCCGTGCGCATCGTGGCTGAACAGCGCGGCTTCCCGCAGGAGGCCCTGCGCGAGCTTGAGGACGCCATGGCGAATATGAAGGCCAAGGCCCAGGCCCAGGCGCAAAGCCAGAACATGCAGGGCATTCAGCAATCCCTGGGCGACTACTCCGGCCTGGCCAAGGCCCCGGAGGACGGCAGTCCGGCTGACTTGCTGATGCGCAGCCTGCGCGGAGGCGTGCAATGAGCGCGGAGATACTCAAAAGCATCAGTCAGAAGGAACTGGCCGCCCATGTCCAGGTCTGCTTCTCCACGCCCTCAGGCGAGATCGTCTACGAGCTGTTGCGCAAACTGTGCTTCATGGCCCCAACCCTGGCGCCAGAATCCGTTGAATCCGCAGAGCAGGCCAGCTCGCGCCTGGGGCTGGTGAACCTGTTCCGCAGGCTTGAATATTTCCGGTCACCAACCTCAACCTTCAAGGAGAACCTTTGATGGAAACCCCGAACGACGGCGCCGCGATTACCCCCGAAGACGGACAAGGCGCAGCGATAACGCCCGAAGACGGCGGCACTGGCAGCTGGCTGGACACCATACCGGAAACCGAAACCTTCACCGTCCAGGAGGACGGCCAGGAGATCGCCAAGCCCCTGCGTGAGCACCCCAAGCTGAAGGAGTTCAAGACCCCAGCCGAACTGGCGAAGTCGCTCCTGAACCAGGAGAAGCTGCTCGGCAAGAAGACCCTCGGCATCACTCCCTTGAAGGAAGGGGCCACGGATGAGGAGCGCGCGGACTGGGACAAGGAGTTCCGCCGCGTCATGTCCGTGCCGGAAAAGCCCGAGGACTACAGCTTCCAGTTCCCCGAAGGAACGCAGGTGGATGAGGGCATGGCTGGCTGGTTCAGGGAGAGCGCGCACAAGCATGGTATGCCCCCGGCTATGGCCCAGGGCGTGGCCGCAGACTTTGCCGAGCACTCGAACACCTACTGGGCGGCTGAATTCAAGCGCATGGAAGAATCCGAGAAGGAGAACCTCCAGCGCATTACCCAGCACTTTGGCGGTGAGGAAAAGACTGCAGAGGCCAGCGAGCTGGCCAAGCGGGGCTTTGAGGCTGCGGCCAAGGCCGCTGGCCTGAACGACGAGGAGGTTGCCGCGTTCCGCAAGGTGCACGGCAACGACATGACCTTTGTGCGCCTGTTCCACCAGATCGGCCTGCGCTCCGGCAAGGAGGACCAGCAGGTGAATGGGGGAGGCGGCGGCGGAGGCGGAACCGAAGAAACCAGCGAAGACCGCTACAAGAAGCACTTCAAGGAATAGTAGCGGAACCCGCACGGAGGAAAGACCATGGCTGAAGGTTACGGCACCCTGAAGGAATTGGCGGTCAACTTCGCCAAAACCCAGCAGCACCAGGTGG